>JASLHL010000213.1 GCA_030152225.1 Flavobacterium sp.
AAGTAATAAAAGAAAAGGCTGTTTTGATTCAAAACAGCCTTTTTACTTTCAGATTAAGGGGTTATCAGAAAGAAGTCGAGATAGTCTAAACTAGTTGGACTTTTTACTTTTCCTTTCGATGTAATTACACGAAAAGCCTTCTGTTTTATTGTGTTTTTTAGTTTAAAGATTAAACAAATGTAGGTAAAAAAAATAAATAAAAAACGAATAAGCTTTTAAAAGTTGTTAAAAAAGTGTATTATTCTCTTTTTGTGATCTATTTGAACAAAAGATTATTTTTATCAACTAAAAAGTGTGCTTTCTTATTGATAAAAATAGGTGTTACTGCAATTCTTCTTGCAGGCGATTTGATTCTATTTCAATTCCTTGAAAGGCTTTGCTGTTGTGAATTAAACGAAGGCTGTCCGCTCGAAGATTGCGCAAAACGACCTTTTTATTCAATTCTTGGTATTTGACGATGACTTTTTTGAGTATTTCCAATGCGGACATATCAGCAATATGAGATTCTTTAAAATCAATAATGATGCAATTTGGATCCTCTTGTGGAATAAATTTTTCTGCAAAAGAGGTTGTACTTCCAAAGAATAAAGGACCATAGATCTCATAAATTTTATTTCCTTGTTCGTCCCATGATTTTCTGGCTCGAATGCGTTTGGCGTTGTCCCAAGCAAAAATTAAAGCAGATACAATGACTCCTACCAACACAGCTAAAGCTAAATTGTGTGTAAAAACAATAATACCCGTAACGAGAAATAACGTAAAAATATCAGAGACAGGCATCTTGGTAATGAGACGAAAGGAAACCCATTCAAAGGTTGAAAGCGCAACAACCATCATCACCCCTACAAGTGCAGCCATGGGAATTTGTTCAATAATTGTGCCGCCAAATAAAATAATGCACAAAATAGTTAAGGCTCCAAGGATAGCTGCTATTCTCGTTTTGGCACCAGCACCTATATTGACTAGTGTTTGTGCAATCATGGCACAGCCTCCCATTCCACCAAAAAAACCATTGACAATATTTGCACCTCCCTGTGCCATGGCTTCTCTGTTGCTGTTTCCTTTGGTATTGGTTAATTCATCCACAATATTGAGCGTCAATAGCGATTCAATTAAACCTACGCCAGCCATAACAACCGAAAAAGGAAGGATGATCTTCAGCGTTTCCAAAGTAAAGGGAACAACAGGCAGATGAAACTGAGGCAAAGACCCACTTACTTCCGCAATGTCAATGACTTTCTTCGTATCCAACTGCAAGAAAAAGACAAGCAACGAAATACAAATAATCGCGACTAAGGAAGAGGGAACTTTTTTTGTCCATTTGGGAAATAACCAAACAATAGCAATAGTTAAAGCCGTTAATCCCAACATGAGATAAAGCGATGTTCCCGTTAACCACGTGGTTGAATTAGGCGTAGTGATTTGGAATTGCGCGACTTGAGCCATAAAGATAATAACAGCTAAGCCATTTAAAAAACCGTACATGACAGGCTGAGGAATAAGCCGAACAAATCGTCCTAATTTACATACTCCCACTAAAAATTGAATAATACCCGCAACAATTACTGCAGCAAAGAGGTATTCTACGCCATGAAGGGAAGCTAGGGCAATTAGAACGACAACTGTTGCTCCCGCACCTCCAGAAACCATACCCGGTCTTCCACCAAAAATAGCCGTAATGAGGCCCATTAAAAATGCTGCATACAAACCTGTTAGTGGACTTAGTCCCGCGAGAATCGCAAAAGATAAGGATTCGGGAATCATCGTCATTGCTACAGTTAAGCCTGCGAGAATCTCATTTTTAAAGTTAATCTCCTTGAGTGTTTTATACGAAAAGTAAGATGATATCATCATAGTGTTAAAAAGTACAGCAAAAATAATGTTTTAATTGACGTAAATTACAAGGTAAGCTATAGTTTATACAAGAAAATAATGCGTATAAAACGTGAAAAAGTAACGGATTTTTATACCAAATACCATAATCTACACTATTTATGTAACAAATAAAGAAAATCGTATACTTATAGAGTAAATCAAAAAATAGAAGTATGAAATTAGTTATTGAAAATTTAAGTAAGACCTATAAAAATGGGGTAAAGGCATTGGATGATTTATCGATTGAAATTGAACCCGGTATGTTCGGCCTTTTAGGTCCAAATGGTGCGGGAAAGTCAACTTTGATGCGAACAATAGCTACCTTACAAAAACCAGATACAGGAACAATCCGATTCGGAGATATCAATATTTTAGAACAACAAAATGAATTTAGAAAGGTATTAGGGTACTTACCACAAGACTTTGGCGTGTATCCCAATATGTCTGCGCTGGATTTATTGGATTATTTTGCTCGCTTGAAAGGAATATCCAATGCCGCACAACGACGTGAAATTGTGACTCGTGTGTTGGAGGTGACCAATTTATACGAGGTGAGACGCAAAAGTGTAAGTGGTTACTCTGGTGGAATGAAACAACGATTTGGAATTGCTCAATTGTTGTTGAACGATCCGAAGTTAATCATCGTTGACGAGCCTACTGCAGGATTAGATCCCGCAGAACGCCATCGCTTCTTGAACGTATTGCGCGAAATTGGTACAAACAACATTGTGATTTTCTCAACGCATATTGTCGATGATGTCAATGAACTATGTCACGAAATGGCCATTCTTAATGGTGGACATCTCTTGGAAAGAAGTACGCCCAAAGAAGCAGAACAAAAATTAGAAGGACAAGTTTGGATGAAAGAGATCAATAGAGAAGACTTGGAGCAATACCAACAATTGTGTATTTTGTCTGGAAAATACAACCAAGAGAACCGCCTTAAAATTCGCGTTCATGCGATGGATTCATTAGCAAATGAAGGTTTTGAATTAGCGAAACCAACGCTAGAAGATGTTTATTTTGTTGCATTAAAAAACGATTAAAAGATGTTCGGAACAGTTTTTACTTTTGAACTTAAACGCTGGTTTAAGAGCTGGGTGTTTTATCTATACCTAGCGATCTTTTTTGCAATGAGCTTCTTTTCGATGATGTCGACCATTGGGGTTTTTGATGCCGTTCGAAATACCTCCGCTTCGCTGTTGCAAATGAATTCTGCCTACCTGCTCAATTCCATGTTGAACTCGTTTAATATGCTGCTGTATTTTTTATTTCCGTCTATTATAGGTATGTCAATCTACCGTGATTATAAATACAATGTACACCATATTCTCTATTCGTATCCGTTTTCCAAATGGCAGTATTTAACAGGTAAATTTACCAGTTCTTTTCTCGTTACGCTGTCAATCAGTGTGATGATGGGGATCGGTAGCTATTTGGCAACCCTTGTGCCTTGGGCAACCCCTGAGTTGCTAGGACCCAATTTATGGTGGAATTATATTCAGGTCTACCTCTTTAATTTAATTCCCAATATGCTCTTTATGGGGGCGATAATTTTTACTGTTGTAACCCTTAGCCGTAGTATTTATGCAGGATTCGTAACGATTATTATCATTATGATCCTACAGGGAATCGTCAATAGTGTTGCTGCAGATGTAGACTATAGAGAATTAGGTGCTTTACTCGATCCTAACGGCGGACAAGCCCTACATTACTATACACAGTATTGGAGTATAGAAGAAATGAATACCCGTAATTTGCCACTAGAAAAATACTATATCATCAATCGTTTGTTGTGGTTAGGTGTTTCGCTAGCCTCATTGATCGTTTTGGGAAGTGTATTCAAATTCGCCCAACAACCCGCTACTTTTTCATGGAAAAGAAAAGATAAAGGCGAGCGTTTGGTTAAAAATAATTTTGGTGGAATCTTTAGGATTGAGCTGCCAAAAGTAAACTACGATTTTTCACTAAAAACAAGTTGGAGCAATGTTTTGGCCTTTGCTAAAATGGACTTTAAATTTTTGGCGCGCAATCGCGTGTTTTGGATTCTCATTGGTGTAGGAATTATGTTTATGATCTTGGTGGCTAGTTTTTCTATGATGATGTATGGTACACCAACATATCCTTTGACCCGTCAAATGCTGATGATCCCAGGGTCCACCTTTACCTTCTTTATTTTGATGATGACCTTCTTAGGGGCAGGATTACTTGTACATAGAGGAGAAAATACACGCATGAATTTATTGGTAGATTCAACTGCAGTCTCCAATTGGGTGTTGTTTACCTCTAAGTTTTTCGCCTTGTTGGTTATGCAGTTGATGCTGTTCTTCGTGATTATCTTGACGAGTATCGGAATTCAAATCTACAATGGCTATTTTCAGTTCGAAATTGGTTTGTACTTGCAGAGTTTATTGGGATACGGTTGGATTGAATTTATTATTTGGGCCTTGATGGCATTAGCTGTACAAACGTTCTTTAAGAACTATATCGTTGGTTTCTTTGCTTTACTCGTTTTGCAAATGGGATGGCCTGCTATCGGCTCCATTGGAATTGAACAGCCTATTTTCTTCTTTAATTCGATCCCTACGCCTACGTATTCCGATATGGATGGCTTTGGATCAAGTGCCAAATTCGGTCGATTTATCATCTTCGCGCTCTATTGGTTGTTATTTGTAGCAGGGATTAGTGGATTAACGCTATTGTTTTGGAGAAGAGGGGTATTTAGTGGATTCAAAGAGCGTTTTTATTATGCGAAAAAACGATCCAAAGCGATTGTAGTGGTACCCACAATCCTTTGCTTTGCCGCTTTTATCAGCTTAGGTGCGTATTTGTACTATGAAAATACAGTATTAAATGTGTTTCATTCATCAAAAGACGAGGAACTCCTCCAAGTAGACTATGAAAAAACATATAAAAAATATCAAAATTTAGCACAACCACGCATTGTAGATGTAAAGATAGATTTAGACCTACATCCCGAACACAATGATTTTCAAGCAAGGGGAACCTATCTTTTAGAGAATAAGACGCAACAAGTCTTAGATACACTTTTGGTTGCTTTTAGGCCTGAGCATAAAAATACGATAGTTGTAGAAGGCGCCACTTTTTTGTCAACGGATACTATTTTGGGATTTAGTTTTTATCGCTTCAACCAACCCATGCAAAAAGGAGAAATGAGAATGATGGAATTTGTTGTAGAGAACAAACCTAATACGGCTATCCGATCACAATCACCTGTGTTAAATAACGGAACATTCTTAAACAGCAGTTCTTTTCCTTCTTTAGGGTATGCTGATCGAGGTGAAATTAGCGATGATGAAATCCGAAAAAAATACGATTTGCCTCCTAAAGAGCGTATGGCGGAACAAACAGACCAACGCGCTTTGCAAAATACATACATTAGCAATGATGCTGATTGGATTCACTTTGAAACCACAGTAAGTACTTCAGCAGATCAAATTGCCATTGCACCAGGTTATTTGCAAAAAGAATGGACGGAAGGAAATCGCCGTTATTTCCACTATAAGATGGATCAAAAAATGTTGAATTTCTATGCGTATAATTCCGCACGTTATGAAGTGAAACGCGATAAATGGCAGGGAATTAACATTGAGATTTACTACCACAAAGGACACGAGTATAATATTGATCGCATGATTTCCAGTGTTAAAAAATCGTTGGATTATTACTCGAATGCCTTTAGTCCATACCAACACAAACAAGTGCGCATTATTGAGTTTCCTTTAACAATGGGAACGTTTGCCCAGTCGTTTGCCAACACCATTCCTTTTTCTGAAACCATCGGTTTTGTTGCTAAGGTAGATGATACGGATGAAAATGCTGTAGATTACCCGTTTTCCGTAACGGCACATGAGGTAGCGCATCAGTGGTGGGCACATCAAGTGATTGGCGCCAATGTGCAAGGTGCTACAATGCTGTCAGAAAGTTTATCTGAATACAGCTCGTTGAAAGTATTGGAAAAAGAATACGGAAAAGGACAAATGCAACGCTTCTTAAAAGATGCTTTAGATGGGTATTTAGGAGGACGTTCAAGAGAGCGAAAAAAAGAAAAACCGTTGATGTATAACGAAAATCAACAGTACATTCACTATAATAAAGGATCCTTAGTGTTTTATACTCTAAGTGATTATTTAGGTGACACCGTATTAAATGGAGTATTGAAAGACTATGTCAAAAAAGTAGCTTTCCAAGAAGCCCCTTATACGATTTCAGCTGAATTGGTCGAAGACATCAAAGCAGCAACACCAGATTCATTACAGTATATGGTTAAAGATATGTTTGAAACCATAACACTCTATGATAATTACGTCGATCAAGTAGAAACAAAGGAACTGCCAGATGGAAAATACGAAGTGAAAATCAAAGCGTATGTCAGCAAATATAGAGCAGGAGATACGGGAGATAAGCGTTATGCAGATCAAGGAGAACAACCATTGGCATTCACTGCTGATAAAAAGTCAAAGATCGAATCGCTTCCTTTGGCAGATTATGTTGAGGTAGGTGTTTTTGCCCAATCAAAAGAGGCAAAGAGCAAAGAGCAAGTACTCTACCTACAAAAAGTAAAAATTACTGATATTGAGAACGAGTTTACGATTATTGTGGATGAGAAACCAACGGAAGTTGGAATTGACCCTTACTATAAATTAATCGATACCCGCTCGTATGACAATAGAAAAGCTATTTAATAAAAAAGGATCCGAGAGGATCCTTTTTTATTGATTTTATTCCATAAAAAAAAGGAAAGCATTGTCGCTTTCCTTTTTTTATGCGTCTCAGAAATTGGATTATCCTCTTCTTTCTTTGATTCTTGCTTTTTTACCAGTAAGTTCTCTGAAGTAGAAAATACGAGCTCTACGAACTTTACCTCTTTGATTTAATTCAATTTTTTCTAAAGCAGGCATGTTGATTGGGAAGATACGCTCTACACCAACGTTACCAGACATTTTACGGATAGTAAAAGTCTCAGTAGCACCTGTACCTCTTCTTTGGATCACTACTCCTTTAAAGAACTGTGTTCTTTTTTTGTCACCCTCTTTAATTTCGTAGTACACTGTAATAGTGTCTCCAGCTTTAAATGCTGGGAAGTCTTTTTTTGCAACTAATTCGTCTTGAACGAATTTCATTAAATCTGCCATTTCTGAAAAAAATAATTAATTAATTTAAACCAACATACACGGACCTCGCCAGAGGTTAGTTTAAAGCGAGTGCAAATATATAAAAAACCAATAAAATAATCCTAATTTTTAGGCTAAATAATTGGATGATTGTCTTTTACTTGGTCGTATAACCTGAATCTGATAGGTAATAGCGGTTATAAATAAGGAAACGAATTCAAAATTAGAAACTTAGACTTTTTTTATTTCGTTTCATCTAATAAATCAGGTCTTCTGTTTTTTGTATGTTCATACGCCATGTCTTCTCTCCATTTGTCGATAGCTGCAAAATTCCCACTCAACAATACATCAGGAACTTTCCATCCTTTGTATTCTGAAGGTCTGGTGTAAATCGGTGGAGCGAGTAGATTGTCCTGAAAACTATCAGTCAAAGCAGAAGTTTCATCATTTAGCACACCGGGAATCAAACGAATCAATGCATCACACAAAATAGCAGCACCCAATTCTCCTCCTGATAAGACGTAATCGCCAATCGATATTTCTTTTGTAATAAAGTGATCGCGAACACGCTGATCTACGCCTTTGTAATGACCACATAGAATAATGATGTTCTTTAATAGCGACATGGAGTTGGCCATCGTTTGATTTAAAGTCTCTCCGTCTGGCGACATATAAATAATCTCATCGTATTCGCGTTCAGCTTTCAATGCGCTGATACAACGATCAATTGGCTCAATACTCATAACCATACCTGCACCACCACCAAACTGATAATCATCAACGTTTTTGTGTTTATTCGTGCTGTAATCGCGTAAATTGTGAAAGTGTACTTCGACCAGTCCTTTGCTGATCGCTCGTTTGAGGATAGAAGCTTGGAAGGGACTCTCGATTAACTCAGGAATAACGGAAATGATATCTATGCGCATCTTAAAAAAAATTTGCACAAAGGTACAATCCTATTGAATATAATCCAACGGTTATATCCATCTTGCTCCAAGATCTTCGGAAAATGAAGGTACAAAAAAATAGGGGTAAATTATTTATTTCTTGTAGAAATCAGGTCTAAGGGTTGTCTTGTACAATACAGATGTTTTACCTTTGTCTCTATGAGTTTATCCAAAGCAAATGTATTGTTTATGGCAGCAGTTACGGGGTTAATTGTTGCCAATTTATATTATTGTCAACCTTTAATTCCCTTAATTGCCGAGGAGTTTAACGTATCAGAATCGGATGCGGGTACACTGACCTACCTCACACAAGCAGGATATGCCATCGGCATGTTTCTGATGATTCCCTTAGGGGATATGTTGGAGCGAAAGAAACAAATCACCCTGACAACCCTTTGTGCGATTGTCGCTTTGGGACTTACCGCCAGTGTTGAAAATTTCTTTTGGTTGCAAGTGATTAGCTTTGTCTTAGGGGCAACCTCTATTGTACCCCAATTGGTCTTGCCTATGGCTGCCAGTTTAGCTTCAGAAGAACAAAGAGGAAAGGTAATCGGAACTGTCGTTAGTGGATTGTTAATCGGGATTCTATTTTCCCGTACATTAAGCGGATTTGTGGGCGTATGGTTGGGATGGCGCGGAATGTTTTGGATTGCTACTGTCATTTGTATCCTGTTAGTAATCTTCATTCAATTTAGGCTTCCCATTAATAAACCGACCTATCAAGGTACGCTTTCTAGCCTCTATGGATCGCTGTTTAAGTTGATTAAAGAACAACCTGTATTGCGTGAAGCAACCTGGATTACCAGTTTAGCTTTTGCTCAATTTGGTGCGTTTTGGACCACAATGGTCTTGCTTTTACACAACCAACCCTTTGGTTATGATAGTGCCTTGATTGGATCTTTTGGTCTGATTGGTGCTTGTGGTGCTTTTGCAGCTCCTTTAGTAGGAAAAGTTGGAGGTGCTGGTGGCGCGCAAAAATTAATTTTGTATGGAATTAGCATGACATTTTTGAGCTTTGTCGTTTTTGCCTTCTCGGCAACGTCAATTGTTGGGATCATTATCGGTATAATCCTCATTGATTTGGGGCTACAAACCATTCATGTCTCCAATCAAACGCGAATTTATTCCTTATTGCCCGAAGCGCGTAATCGACTAAATACTGTCTATATGTCATTTAGTTTCCTTGGAACAGCATTTGGCTCGGCTTTTGGTTTATATTTGTGGAATTATTTTGGCTGGGTAGGTGTGTGTCTAGGTGGCATGGTATTAGCCTTTTTGTCATTTCTAATTTATCTGAGAGCCAAGAGAAAAAAAAGTAGTAAACATTAATAATATAAGAAGAATGGAAAACGGTATTTACGCAAAATTTAATACGTCAAAAGGCGAAATTTTAGTTAAACTAACGGAAGATAAAACACCTGGAACAGTAGGTAACTTTGTTGCATTAGCGGAAGGGAAATTAGAAAATTCGGCACGTCCACAAGGAAAACCGTATTATGATGGATTAAAATTTCATCGAGTGATACCTGATTTTATGATTCAAGGAGGATGTCCTCAAGGTATTGGTTCTGGTGGACCAGGGTATACTTTTGATGATGAGTTTGACGCAAGTTTAAAACACGACGGCCCTGGTGTGTTATCCATGGCTAATGCAGGTCCTGGGACAAACGGTTCTCAGTTCTTCATTACGCATGTAGCAACCCCTTGGTTGGACGGAAAACACACCGTTTTTGGACGTGTAATTAGCGGACAAGATGTTGTTGATGCAATTGGACAAGATGACGTAATCGAATCACTTGAAATCGTACGCGTTGGGGATGCAGCACAACAATGGAATGCAGTAGAATCTTTCAGAGTATTTGAAGGAGCGAGAGAAAAAAGAGTAGAAGAGCAGAAAAAAGCAGCAGAAGAAGCGCTAGAAAAAGTAGCCGCTGGTTTTGAGCGTACAGCTAGCGGATTGCGTTACCAAATGATCGTAAATGGATCAGGTGCAAAAGCAGAAAAAGGAAAAACAGTAGCTGTACACTACAAAGGTGCATTAGACAACGGAACAGAGTTTGACAATTCATACAAACGCAAAAAACCAATCGAATTTCCATTGGGAATGGGACATGTAATCGAAGGATGGGACGAAGGAATCGCATTATTAAGAGTAGGTGATAAAGCTCGTTTCGTAATTCCATCGTATTTAGGATATGGTGAAAGAGGTGCAGGAGGTGTTATTCCACCAAATGCAATTCTTGTTTTTGATGTTGAATTAATGGACGTTAAGTAATACATAGAGACTCCCAAACTGTAAAAAGTTTGGGAGTTTTTTATCCCAGGTTAATTTTAGTTATGAAAGAGAAAATCAATACGTGTTACGAAAAGATAAAACCCTATATTCATCATACGCCGATCATGGAATCGGGGCATATTGAAAATTTTTTAGGGAGTGATTTGTATTTTAAATGTGAAAACTTTCAACGAGCAGGAGCATTTAAAATGCGCGGAGCAACCAATGCTATTTTGCACTTAACAGCAGAGCAAAAAGCCAAAGGGGTAGTAACCCATTCTTCTGGCAATTTTGCACAGGCGCTTGCGCTTGCCGCTCGTACCTTTCAGATGAAATGTTATATCGTTATGCCTTTTAATGCACCAATTGTCAAAAAAGACGCCGTGGTGATGTATGGAGGTGAAATTGTAGAATGTGCACCGACAATGGAATCTAGAGAGCGGGTGTGCAATCAGGTGATGGATGAAACCGGTGCAACTTTTATTCATCCCTCCAATGAAATGCATGTGATTATCGGAAATAGTACTGCCACAAAAGAGTTACTAGAAGCAGAACCTGATTTGGATGCACTTATTGTTCCTGTTGGTGGTGGTGGTTTGTTAGCAGGTACTATTTTGGCTGCCAAAGCCTTTGGTAAAGAGGGAATTGAGGTTTATGCCGGTGAGCCTTATGAAGTAGACGATGCGTTCCGTTCCTTAGAAAGTGGAAAAATTGAATCTAATTTAGCTGTAGACACTATTGCCGATGGTTTGCGTACACAACTAGGTGATGTCAACTTTCCAATTATTCAAGAAGGGGTCAAGGCGATTATTCGCGTTCGAGAGAATGAAATCGTCAGTGCGATGCGCTTAATTTGGCAACGCATGAAGATTGTAGTTGAACCAAGTAGTGCAGTGGCTCTCGCCGTTTTAATTAAAGAACGCCAATTGTTTGAAGGTAAAAAAGTAGGGATTATTTTGTCTGGTGGAAATGTAGACCTGGATAATTTACCCTTTGAATAAAGTACAAAAGAGGCTGTCTAAAAAGCCTAAAAAACAAAACCCCGTCTAAAAAAGACGGGGTTTTTTCATTGTTTGTCCTGATCGCGTAGACCAGATCGCGCGGATTTTTAATCGTGCGGTAAAACTAGTTGTTTAAATCTATCGAACAATGTCAACAAAATACAAAGCAACGGATATTCATTGTGCCTATTTCATACCGCTCACAACAGTTGGATGGATAGATAAAGATACGGATTGCCACCATCGGACAAAGCGTTTTGTTTTTACATGAATTTAGACGAAAAAGAAGTGTTTAGTTTCTTGCAGTAAATTGACAAAAGGTTGGGTTTTGTTCGAGTCATGTTCGAGTCACCTTCGGTAAATGGGGGCTAATCCCCCGTAAATACGCATATTTACCGAAGAAGACCCAAACAAAACTAAAATTGAACAAAATAAGTAGTTGAATAACAGTTGTTTGTGTTTTTTGTATAGAGACAAATAAAGCCATTTGAGCTTTTTTTCCATATAAGGGAAGAGGGGGGATTGCAGGTTAATTTCGATTGATCTAGGTTTGTAGTTGATTCATGTAGCTTGTGAATAGCAAGAATGATTGTAAAAAGATAGTAAACAGTAAATAAAGTAAATCCCGATCGCGCGGATTTGAATCCGCGCGTTAGAAATGCAAATCCGCGCCATTGGAGTTCGTCTTATGACTAAACCTTTTTGGTATCAAGAAAATAATTGATCATAAGTATCGCTATATTTTTTCTTTAATCGCTGTTTGGTCTTTTTTACCGCCTCAATTGTAATACCCAAGATGTTTGCTGTTTCTTGGTTGGTTAAGTTTAATTTTTGCAACAAAATAACGCGAAGGTTTGAATCCGTTAATTCTGGAAATTGCTCCATTAGATTATCAAAATATTCGGGTTGTTCGGTTTGAAAGGTCTTTTTAAAGATGTACCAACTCTCGTCCGTCATTAAGTGGGAAGAAATGGTTTGTTCCAGTTTCATTCGTTCTGTTTGAGACTTGACACTGGTCGAGTCTTTCAACTTGTTTAATTCAACCTCAAGGATATTAATCTGCTTAGTTTTTTCTGCTAGATAGTCTTTATACGAATCCAAGGAGTGATTGGTGTCTTGCCACCTCTTCTCGGATTCTGCCATTTCCTGTTCGATTTTTAAGATGTTAGACTCATATATGGAGGCTTGTTTGGACAATTGTCTGCGGTAGACGCGATACACAAACACTAAAATGCAACCCAAAGAGAAAGAAAGAGACAAAAACAACAAGCGTTGGTAGTTGATTTTTTCATAGTGGTAACGCTGTGCTTCAATTTGCAAATTGATCAACTCAATTTCTGCATCCCAGTTAATCTGATCAATCGCTTTTTCCCCTTCGGTTTCATTGATGTATTCGTGTAGGGTAGTCAAGTTTCTTCGATACAGTAGTTCGCGTCTTTCGTCTTTCTCGACGATCGAAATTTCGAGGAGAAGACTCATAATTTCGTATTCAAAACCTTTGACGTAGTTGAGACTTTGTGTATAAGTAAAAGCTTCTAAAGCTGCTTTTTTTGCCAAGACAATATCGTTTTTATCCCAATATACTTTAGCAAGTGAGAGCAGGGCAAACATGGTGTTCTTTTTGTCGTCAACTTTCTTAGAGATCGCAATGTCTTCTTCTAAATAATTGATTGCTTTTTCCCAGTTTTGCTTGTTGTTTTCGATCATAGCCAGATCGCCTAATACTTTGGCATAACGCAAGAGATCGCCTTGACTTTCTGATAAGTTTTTCGCTTGAATCAAGTAGGGATAAGCTAGTGCTTCTTGTTTGTCTTTAATGGCAAAATTACCAATAGCATTGAGTAAACTCGTATAGTTTATATTGTCTTTTGTAGTGAGTTGAAGGGCCTTGGTCAAATAGGTAATTGCCTTCTTGTATTTGCCAATGGTTCCGTAGAAATAACCAATTTTGCGGTAAATATCAGTAGATTGGATGGTGATTTGTTCGGGGTGATTATCCATGACAAAGGCGACTTCACTATAGTAATTTGCCGATTCTACATAGTGGTTGTAGGTGTAGTAATAAAAGCCAATTTGTGTATAGGCCCAATGAGTTAAATCGGGAAAGTCAATAATTTTTAATTGTTCCTCCACTTCTTTAAACAGCAAGGTGGTTTGTTCGTTAAAGGCGCCGAGTTCTTTTGCTTTTATTTGTCCGCGTTTAATTTTTGCGATGACATTGTATATATTCTTATTCAAATCATAGGCTTTGGCCGATTTTGAAGCAAGCACTTCCTCTAGTTTAATCAAGTCATCTATTTTGTTCAAATCCGTTAAAAAAAGGTTGATTTGATTCGATGTATGTTCTGTTGAATGAGAACAGGAGAACAGGAAAATCAGTAGCAGAAAATACAGGAGTTTTTTCATAAATAAAAATAAAAGTTAAAATTGTGGATGTCCACCCCATTGTCCACTGCGATGTCCACCCCAAATATAGTGTCTTTTTTAACAGAATGTTTTACTTTGCTTAAGAATTTGTTTTAGGATCTAGTTCTAAAAGAAATAAGACGTTCTTTATTTATTGTCGTTTAAACGATCAAAATAGTTGAATAGGCTTGAGTTTACCCAATACAAGGAGAACTCACTTTTAGTTTCTTGAAGAGCGTAGCACAGAAAAGAAAAGACTTGTTATCCGTGCGAATAAGGCGAATTAGGAGCGAGGAATAAGAGAAAGAAGTGAAAAGATCTATGGAGTAAAAATAGATCATACATACGCCTATAACGATGTTTAAATGACGCTACTAAACATGCATTTACCAGCTACAGTTTTGACCGAATTCTTTGCTTTAGCATTGTGCAGCCGTTCAAAGCGATACAGTGGAAGAGAAGAATAAGTGACACGCACAGTAGTTTTATCAGTTTTAAATTGTGCTCAGGCGATGAGCTAACCTTGTCGCCTGATTTTGTAAGACAAGAGATGACGTTTTAGTCTGTAAATAAATTTTTTGTTTTAATTGTTTTGGACACTCATTGAGATGCTAACCTAATTGAATGAGTGTTTTTTTTTGGGAAAGAAAAAGGTCAGCAATTGCTGACCTTTTTTTTATTTCGATAAGTTGGTAAAGATTACGCTTTTTTACGTGTATCTAATTCGCCAAAGTACATTTCTTGGAAACTCTTCGTAACCCCGTGATCCACGCGTTTATGGAAGGTTCTAGGATCAATTTCACTAGGTTTTTCATATCCTACAGCACTGATAAATTCTCCTAAAGCTTTCATGGTGTTTTTGTGGAAGTTTGCCACACGCATTCTCTTGTCAGTAACGTCTAATGCTTTGTATAGGGTTTCGTCTTGTGTAGCAATACCTACTGGACAGTGGCCACTATCACATTGTAACGCTTGAATACAACCCAAAGCAAACATCATTCCACGTGCACTATAACATGCATCAGCACCCAGCGCCATTGTTTTAGCAATGTCAAAAGCAGAAATAATTCTACCTGATGCTAAAAGTCTTATTTTACCTCGTAAGCCATTTTCGATTAATGTTTTGTTTGCAAACACTAAAGCATCGTTTAATGCCATACCCATATAGTCAATAAACTCTAATGGAGCAGCTCCCGTTCCTCCTTCAGCACCATCAATAGTGATGAAATCTGGTGTGATACCGGTTTGTTTCATAGCGTCAACGATTGCTAAAAACTCATCTTTACGCCCAATACAGATTTTAAATCCAACAGGTTTCCCGTTAGATAATACTCTCAATTTAGCTAAGAACTGAACTAACTCTATTGGATTAGAAAAAGCAGTATGCCCTGACGGCGAGTGAACCGTTGTATGTGGAGTAATACTTCTAATTGCAGCAATCTCAACTGTATTTTTTTCTGCAGGTAACAATCCACCATGTCCAGGTTTTGCTCCTTGCGAAAGTTTTAATTCGATCATTTTTACCTCGGTGTAATTCGCGCGTTCTTCAAACAAAGAGTCGCTGAAAAATCCTTTTTCATTACGACAACCAAAGTATCCTGTACCAATTTGCCAAATTAAATCCCCTCCTGAACGGTGGTATTGACTAATTCCTCCTTCACCTGTGTTGTGTGCAAATCCACCAATTTTAGCTCCTTCATTTAAAGCAGTAATCGCTTTTTTACTCAAAGCACCGTAACTCATCGCACTAATGTTGTAAATACTCGCGCTATAAGGTTGTTTACAATCTTCTCCACCAATTAATGTTCTGAAGTTTGTATCTGTTACGTGTTTTGGATAAACCGAGTGGGCTGCCCATTCGTAGCCAATGCGGTTTGCATCGTCTTGCATACCAAATGAAACAGTTTGTTTCTCATTTTTTGCTCGTTGATAAACAATAGAACGCTCACGACGGTTAAATGGTTTACCATCTAATTCTCCCTCCCAAAAGTACTGACGCATTTCTGGACGAATCGATTCAAACATATATCTAAAACGGGCAAATAAGGGGTAGTTTTTACGGATCGTATGTTTGTTTTGAATTAAATCATAGATCGTCAAATATGTTAGAATTCCTGAGATTACGAGATTGACAATACTAGCTGTTGATTGATAAAGCGCGAAAGTTGTAACGGCGTACAATACGTATATCACAACTAATGCTATGGTCAATTGGCCAAATGTAAATCGATTAAAAAACTTTTTGTGAAACATAAATCTAAAATTTAGTGCAATCTTTTTGTTGTCTAGTTTGTAATGTTAATGGTTTAAAAATAGGGTAAATAGGTCGTGATTACTCGCTTTTTTGTTTGTAAATAAAATCACTTCTATCGAAAGCAAAGGTAGTAAAGATTTTGAATTTAAAAGATTTTTATTATTATTATTTTGATAAGATTAGGCTATAAAAATGCTAATATGATAATTTTATCAGGGTTGAGTGAATATTTTTTATATATTTTTTCGAACTACTAGCTAAAATGTAATCTTTGTTGTTTTTTTTTACTATAAACGTGGACAGATAGCGCGTTTTATAGGTATAATTGAAATTTGTAGATACTGTGTTTGCCACTGATTAGGTAAGCGAATAAGCATGCCAAAGCAGCATAGATAAGTACTTCACTGCCAAATAATTCACCAGCCATGAAAATACAAGCTAAGGGTGTTTTGGTTGCTCCAGCGAATACGGCAACAAAGCCCAAGCTCGCAACAAAACTAATTGGCAATTGTAAGTAGATCGCCAAAAAACTCCCCAAGGTTGCTCCAATGAAAAAGAGTGGGGTAACTTCACCTCCTTTAAATCCCGTACCTAGGGTGAGTGCTGTAAAGAGAATTTTAAGCAAAAAAACCGAATACGATTGCGAATGTGTGAAGGAATCGACAAGGGTTTCAATTCCTAAACCTAAAAAGCGAGAATCTTGTATGAGGTAGAATAGCCCAAGAAAAGCTAATCCACCTACAAATGGACGTAGCGGAGGGTAGGGGATCAATTTACTTGCGAAGTGAGCGACCGTATCAGTTGACTTGACAAATAGAATCGCAGTAAGTCCAAATAGTACGCCAGCAAAACTGATTTTGATTATCGTTAGTAGCGCTAAGGAAGGGACAAGATCAACCGTATAGACTGTATGATTGATTCCCCAAGTGAGACAAACAAAGTGTGAAATCATAGCTGTAGTAAATAGGGGGAGAATGTGGTTGTATTGGTTTCTACCGACCACCATTAATTCTATGGCAAAAAGCGTTCCTGCAAGGGGAGTACCAAATACGGAAGCAAAACCACCTGAAATTCCCATAAGTAAAAGCGCTTGACGATCACTTGCTCCAAGTTTAAAAAGACGTGTAAATTGATCGGCTATAGCGCCACCCATTTGAACGGCTGTCCCCTCTCTTCCTGCTGAACCACCAAATAGATGTGTAACCCATGTACCAATTAATACAAGGGGAGCCATCTTAAAGGGAATTCTTTCAGCAGGTTGATGGTATTCTTGGATGAGTAAATTGTTTCCCTTGTTGGCACTACCACCAAGATAATGATACAAGACACCAACAAATAAACCACCCAAAGGCAACCCTAAGAGTATTAGTGGATGTTCCAGGCGCTTAGTCGTAACGTATTCGAGAATAGATAGGAAAATAGCAGAAGATGTGCCGATTAAACCACCAACTACCACACTCAAGAACAACCAAAGAAACGGTTTACTTGGATGGTGAAAAAGAAAGTTTTTTGTTTTTTTATAGGTACTCATAACGATCTGGTATAGATTATAAAAACTATAGTATACTAGACGTCATCAGCAACTAAGGCGGTTCGAGGCAGACATCATTGCCCTTGTGCGTACAAAGATAAAAAAAAAGTTCAACTCTTTGAGTTGAACTTTATATTATTTGTTGTAGTTGAGTCGATTAAATATCATCAAATTCTACATCTGTGAAATTATTTAAAGAATCTGACTCTTCTTTTGGATATTCTTTTTTGAAATCTTTTTGATGTCTTTCAGAAATTACTTCTTCTCCTTTGTGGTTCACTACATATTCGGTCATTTCATCTAAGATATCTTTAAATGCTGTGAAATCTTCTTTGTATAAGTAGATTTTGTGTTTTTTGAAGTGAAAAGATCCATCATCTTCTGTGAATTTTTTACTTTCAGTTACGGTTATGTAGTAATCATCTGCCTTAGTAGCTCTTACATCAAAGAAATAAGTTCTTCTACCCGCTCTCAGTACTTTTGAGAAAATCTCTTCTTTTTCTAACATTTCGTTATCTCTCATAATCCTTCTATCAATTAATTGATTTGTATATATAGCTTTCAAAAGTCTAAAAAAAATCCTAATAAACCAACTTTTTACACTATTTCTTTTTCTTTCAATTGTTTTTCATGTAACTCAGCATAATATCCTTCTTGAGCGATCAAAGTATCGTGTGTACCTGCCTGAATGATACGCCCTTGGTCCAAAACAATAATTTGATCTGCGTTCTTGGCAGACGAAACTCGATGGGTCACAATGAGGGTCGTAATGTGTTTGCTGTGTTGTTCTAAATGTTTGAGGATGCGCTCTTCTGTTTCTGTATCCACAGCGGATAATGCATCGTCTAATAAGAGAATAGGTGCATCTTTAATGAGCGCTCTGGCAATAGAAACGCGTTGTTTTTGCCCACCAGATAGGGTTAATCCTCGTTCGCCAAGTACCGTTTCATACCCGTGTTCGAATTGTTCAATATTGTGATGGACAACTGCTTTTTTCGCAGCCTCTTTAATTTCTTCGATAGTAGCATCTTCTTTTCCAAAGCGAATATTATTGCTGATGGTATCAGAAAATAAAAACGAATCCTGTGGTACAACGGCTACATTGCGTCTTAAATCTCGTAGATTACAGTCTTCAATAGGCGTTCCGTCCAAGAGGATCTGCCCGTTGTCGATGTTGTACATGCGACTAATGAGCGAAAGTAACGTACTCTTTCCTGATCCCGTTTTGCCTAATATTGCGAGGGTTTCTCCTTGTTTTAAAGAAAAAGAAACGTCCTGCAAGGCGATAATTCCCGTATCGGGATAGGTGAAAGAAACGCGATCAAAAACCAAATTTCCATGGATTTCCGTTGGATTAGGATTCGTATTGTAAATCTCAGGTTTTACATCCAAAAACTCATTGATTCGCTTTTGAGATGCTTCTGCTTCCTGAATCATAGACGAAATCCAGCCTAGTGAAGCAACAGGCCAAGTCAACATATTGATGTAGAGAATAAATTGGGCAATAACCCCTATATCGGGTAGTTTTCCGTTGAAGTAGAGGATAGAACCTATGGTGATGACAATTAAATTACTCATCCCAATTAATAAAATCATCAATGGACCAATTAAAGCTCCTGTTTTGGCTAGTTTTAGCGATTTTTCTTTACTACTCGCTGTTAACTCTTCGAATTCGGCTACTTTTTTGTTCTCTATAGCATAGGCTTTAATCACACGCATTCCCGAGAAAATCTCTTGTGTAAATGTGGATAAAACCGATAAGTTTTGTTGAAAAATTAAACTGCGTTCGTTGATTTGTTTACTGAGTTTAAAAATAAAATAACCCAATAACGGCAACGGCAATAGGGAGTAAAATGTTAGTTGAGGCGAAATAATATACATCTGTGTCAACACAACAGCAAAGCGAATAAGGGTATTGATCGAATACATCACCGCAGGACCTACGTACTGTCTGACCTTTCCAACATCTTCACTGATTCGATTCATCAAATCCCCCGTGCGATTTTGCTTGTAAAAACTTTGTGTTAAAATCTCATAGTGTTTAAAAACATCATTTTTAAGGTCAAATTCGATATGACGTGACATGACAATCAAGGTCTGGCGCATTAAAAATGTCAAAAAACCCGCAATAAGTGTGGTAACTAAAATCCAAAAAATGTTGGATAACAAGAGTTCCGTTACCTTTTCTTTGTCAAAAGCAGTTAGTTGTTCCAGAATACGAATGGAATCTCCCACTAATTTTGGCGTGTATAGGGTAAAGATTTGGGCAACGATAGTAATAATTACACCAGTTAAAAAGTGATATTTATACTTGAAGAAATATTTATTTAAGGACTGTAAAGCGCGCATAGTTTGTTTGTCTAGTCTTGCAAAGTAAGAAAAAAGATGGGATTACCCTCTTTTATTCCCTTTAAAAGGATAGGCAAATATAAACTATTATTCTTTTTGCTATTCCTGCTTCTAGTATAAAAATTAAAACTCAAAACGTTGATTTGTTCAATTACTTCAAATCCGAGTTTACTTTTTGAGCCAGGTTTGAATATAGTTATACAAGATTAGTTTAGGAGCTCATTTCGTAGAACAAGTACCTACAGCTGTTATTATTTAGTCGAGTTAGTTAGTAGTGTTTGTTAATTATAAACTAACAGTGTGTTAATTGTAATACAATGAAAATAATTGAAAGTATAAAATAAATATATTTGTGGTGTAATAAGAAAAGTGAGTATGTACACTAGCATAATAAAAAAAGGAAAGAAGTTTAGCTTACGTCAATTGTCGTGAGAGAAGTCCTTTTTTTTATAATCGAATAAAATAACAAGGGGTTTGTCATCACGACAAGCCCCTTTTTTTATAAAAATAATACGATGAAAGTTTTAAAGTTTGGAGGGACTTCTGTAGGAAGTCCGGCGCGATTTGAAAAGTTATGGCCCATTATTCAGTCCCAGGTCACAGATAAGCATATTATAGTTCTTTCTGCTGTTGCAGGAACAACGAATACGTTGGTTGAGATTGCTAGACAGTATGCTCAAGGCGAAGTACGCCAAGCCCGGGAGCTTATCCAAGTATTAGCAACGCAATACGAAGATTTTGTCTGTGAGTTGTTTCAAACAGAAAAAGGAAAATTGGAAGGGAAACAGCTATTATACCATCATTTTAATTTGTTGATTGCTTTAGGTGATGATCTATTTACTCCTGCTGAAGAGCGTCTCGTTTTAGCACAAGGAGAATTGTTGTCAACCACTTTATTTCATCAGTATTTGAAAGAAAAAGATATTGCATCAGTCTTGCTTCCTGCTTTGGATTTTATGCGAATGGATGAAGATAATGAACCTGATTTAGCGTATTTGAAACAGCAAGTAGAACAGTTGATGGCTCCTTTTGTATCGGATACGGTATTTATTACCCAAGGATTTATTTGCAGAAATGCTTTTGGAGAAGTGGACAACTTAAGACGTGGTGGATCTGATTATACGGCTTCTTTGATTGGCGCCGCTTTAAGCGTGGAGGAAATTCAAATTTGGACGGATATTGATGGTTTTCACAACAACGATCCTCGCTATGTATCTGATACCAAACCGATCGCTCAATTGAGTTTTGACGAAGCCGCTGAATTGGCCTATTTTGGAGCAAAAATTTTACATCCCCAAAGCGTTTTCCCCGCTCAAAAAGCCAATATTCCCGTTCGTTTACTCGATACACTGAATAGTAATGCTCCAGGCACACTTATTTCTTCGGGTTTTAATCACGCAGATGAAATTGTGGCAGTAGCAGCAAAAGACCAGATTACCGCTATTCGCATTTATTCCTCTCGAATGTTACTTGCCTACGGGTTTTTAAGACGTGTTTTTGAAGTTTTTGAACGCTATAAAACGCCAATCGATATGATTACAACCTCCGAAGTAGCCGTGTCTTTAACAATTGATCATACGACTTATTTGAGTGAAATTATAGGCGAATTAAATCATTTTGGCAGTGTAGAAGTGGATGAAAATCAGTCTATTGTTTGTGTTGTTGGAGATTTCAAACGCAATAACAAAGGGTATGCAACCGTTGTTTCGGAAGCGGTGAAACACATTCCGATTCGCATGATCTCCTATGGAGGAAGTGAACACAATATTTCGTTACTTCTTCCTTCCGCTTATAAAATCGAAGCCTTACGCGCTTTACATCACCGTTTATTTTAAAGAGACAAGTATGATTTCAACAACGATATTAGAACAAATACAACAAGAGGAAACGCCTTTGTATTACTACGATTTACCTTTATTGCGCGAAACGATTACTACGGCTAAAGCACAAGCAGATCGCTGGGGCTATCATATCCACTATGCAGTGAAAGCTAATTTCAATTCGAGGATTCTCCAAGAAATTAGCGCTTGTGGTATTGGTGCAGATTGCGTGAGTGGATTGGAAATAGAGCAAGCAGTAGCCCATGGATTTCAAGCGAGTGAAATCGTATTTGCTGGAGTTGGAAAGACTGATCGCGAAATTCGAACCGCTTTAAAACACGGTATTTTAGCTTTTAATGTTGAATCATTAGAAGAATTAAAAGTGATCGGAAATCTTGCGCGAGAAATGCAACTAGAAGCGCGTGTTGCTTTGCGTATCAATCCCAATATTGATGCTCAAACTCATCATTATATTACAACCGGACTAGACGAGAATAAATTTGGAATTCTCATGCATGAACTAGAGGCTTGTTTGTCATTTATTCACACAGCAGCAAGTGGCTTAACCTTGGTGGGCTTGCATTTTCACGTGGGATCTCAAATCACAGATTGGACGGTATTCAAGCGTTTATGCCTGAAGGTAAACGAATGGAACGCTTGGTTTATTGCGAGAGGCTATATCGTTCCCATCTTAAATGTTGGTGGTGGAGTAGGTATTAATTATACACAACCTAATGCAGAACCTATTGTCGATTTTGCTTCGTATTTTGCTATTTTCAATCAATTTCTAACGCCTGAAAAAGGGCAACAGGTCCATTTTGAACTAGGGCGTTCGCTAGTGGCGAATTGCGGCAGTTTACTCAGTCGAGTATTGTACATTAAAAATGGGGTGAATAAAAACTTCGCTATCTTGGATGCAGGTATGACCGAATTATTGCGTCCAGCGCTATATCAAGCGTATCACAAGATTGATAGCCTAACAGCAACTGAAGTGACACTGGAGAAAACAGTACAGTATGAAGTAGTTGGTCCGATTTGCGAAAGCAGTGATTGTTTTGGTAAAAATATTCAGTTACCCCCCTTAAAAAGAGGAGATTTGCTCGCTATTCGCTCAGCAGGTGCCTATGGTGAAGTAATGGCTTCACGTTATAATTTGCGACAACCACTGAATTATTATTTTAAAGAATAAAATCTTTTGTAGTAAAAATTAGAAATACTTTGTTAAATTTGATTGAAATAAAAACAGAATTTTAATTTAATTACAGTAAGATGAAATTAGGAGATATCGACGTCGCAGGAGAATTAATCGATTTAAACTTTCAATTATTAAGAACGCAGATCTTATTAGAAGAGGTTTTAAAACACAATGCAGAAACATTAAAATTACCTTCACCAGAAGCAATGAATGAGATTAATGAGTTTGCTTTGCAATCTATTCAAAAGAAATTTCCAAATATGAATATTGCGAAAAGAGACGAAGAACAAGCGAAAGCAGAATAATAAATAGGAGAAATAAAAAAGTCGTGCATTGCACGACTTTTTTATTTTAATTACAATAGCTTGAATTCCAATCGCTATGTCCTCTTCCTTCCCAACATTTATAACTTTGTTTTATTTTTGTCACGACCAATTTTCCATCTTTTTCGGAGATGTTCATAACTACTTTTTTCGCACGTATTGAATCGTCGTTCATGCCGTCTTCAATTAAAGTAACTAAAGTAGTTGTTGAATTGGACATTTGTAAAACGGTCATATCATAGGTGTATTTTCCTTCAGCGCCTTTATCTTCAGGAGCATAAAATCGCATAATGTCTTCTACAGAAGTTAATTTTTCACGTTGAACTGCCTCATTTAATTTATCGACAGTTTCTTGTGCCATTAATTCATATTCTTCAATAGCTGAATCAATTTTTACTTGATCTACAGGAGTACTCGTTTCTACTTCAGCTGGAGTTGTTGTTGATTTATCTTTACAACTCATTGCGCTAACTCCAACAAGTATGATGCTGAAATAATAAAATAATCTGTTCATAGCTAATTTGTTAAGATTGATATACTTATAAATATATATAAAAAAAATAAAGTATTACAATTAATTGTCAATTTATTTGAGTATGCCTTGTTTCTTTACAATATAAATAGTGGAATTTGAATAATAATCCTAAAAATTAGATTCCGATTTCAAACTGCATTCTAAAATACCAATTGTTTTTGCTTGGTCCTTGATAGAAATTGAGCTTATCATAGGAAAATTCTGCTTGGAGTTTAAATGCGTGTTCCCATAAATATTTGGTTACACCTACGGTATATTGTGTGGTATTAGGTAGATTTAATTGTTCATATAATTGAGTTTTCATTTTTTGGGTAGATACGCGTCCAATTAATTCGTAGTTACTTGGAAAAATATAACTCAATTGATAGTCCATTCCATGTCCAGCATAGACATAGCTGTTGTGTTTTTTTCCATCTATATCCGTTTGATAGGTTATAGCATCATCCACATTTCGGTTCATAAACGAAACCATTCCTGCCCATCCGTCGTATTTTAGGATAGCATCAGCCATAAAAGAATTGAGGTTTCTTGTTTCAAAAAGTGCATTTCCCGTTTGTCCTTGGGAGTTCTCCGCATTGTTGTTGTGAGAAAAGGTTCCCGCTAGCATCAGCTTGGGTGTACTTTCACGGGCAATATCTCCTTCGAAATAAGCCCCGTTATTTTTAAAACTTCCCATTGGGAATAATTCTACTCGACCTGTTAAGGCATAACTATCGCTCTCTGACCCTTGGAAGTTTCGTCCGCGACCGGTAGAAACAGCTGTTTTAATGACATAGCCAAATTTGTCTTTTCTCTCCTGGTGGTAGTACGCTTGTAAACCAAAATCGCGATCAATATTAAATTTGGAGTTGTTAATTGAGCGATCTGTTAGCTGTAATGCTCCAGAAGAGTTGATGCGCTGTCTATTACCTGGTAATTTGGTTTGTCCAAAAATGAAACTCCAGTTCTCGTTTGGTCGATAGGTCATCGCCGCATCGCGAATGATGTTTACTGATTCACCTTCTACTGTTTTTCCCATATCTTTTGGGGCAAAAGACAATTGAATCACATACAAAAATTTAGGATTTCCAACATACCCATCAAAGCGCAAACGCAAACGTCTGATTTCCCCTTCATATTTTGTTTTTTCTCCTTCATTTTCCATGAAGGTTAGTCGGTTTTGCATGCGGAATCGCAAGTTCAATTGGAAAATACTGTCAGCAGATGTAATTCCAACCCCTTTACCAAAATTGTAGTAAGGTAGTTGAGCCAATTTAACATCGTTGTTTTTGGTCTCAATTTTCTGTGCTATTGCGTTAAACGAAAGTAACGTCAATATTAATAAATAGATCTTTTTCATGTGTTCGTGTGTTGAGATTGCAAAAATAAGATTAGTTTTGTTTCTGCATTTAGATCGTTGTTATTGTAATGTAAGCGCAATGTTATTAAATGGTTAATTAAAGATAGTAAAGAAAACAGTATGTCATATATTGGATATCATTTTACAGTAGAGCCATTAGTGCCTGGTGTAGAGATTCTTATCGCAGAGTTAGGCGAAAAGGCTTTTGAAAGTTTTGAAGAAACAGCAATCGGTGTAAGTGCGTATGTACAGCAAGATTTATGGACAGAGGATATTTTAGAGGGTATCTTTATTTTACAATCCGACCAATTTACTATTACGTATCGCAAAGAAGAAATTGAACAAGTGAATTGGAATGAGGAATGGGAAAAAAACTTCAATCCAATTGATGTCGATGGTGTGTGCTATATTCGAGCGCCTTTTCACGAAAAAACGAAAGCGAAGTACGATATTGTGATAGAACCTAAAATGAGTTTTGGAACGGGACACCACGAAACAACCTATATGATGGTTCGTCAAATTCTAAACAATGAAATGCAAGATAAAGTGGTGTTGGATATGGGATGTGGAACGGCAATTTTGGCTATTTTAGCTTCGATGCGCGGTGCTGCACAAGTGGATGCTGTAGATATTGACAATTGGTGTTATTTGAACTCGATTGAAAATGCAACGCGTAATGCTTGTACCAATATCGAAGTGTTTGAGGGAGATGCCTCTATTTTGTCTAAAACTCCAAAATACGATGTAGTATTAGCCAATATCAACCGCAATATTTTATTGAATGATATGGATGCGTATAGTCAAACAATGAAAGAAAATGCGGAGATCTACTTTAGTGGATTCTATACAGAAGATATTGCAAGCATTAAAAAAGCTGCAGAAGAAAAAGGTTTAACCTTTGAAAATCAATTGGAAAGAAATAATTGGGTATCTTTGAAGTTTAAAAAGCGTTAATCATCGTATTAAAATTTTGATAGTATGGGTACAAAGGAAATAGTAGAAGAAAAAATTGATGTATCAGCGTTACTAAATGGTCAAAGTGAGATTATCTTGTACAATGATGATGTAAATACCTTTGATCACGTGATTGATACCTTAATTAAAGTATGTGACCACACAGCTGAACAAGCGGAGCAATGTGCTATTTTAGTGCATTATACGGGTAAATGTACAGTAAAGACTGGTGAGTTTAAAAAATTGAAACCACAATGCCTGCAATTACTAGATGCAGGGTTAAGTGCAGAAATACAATAAAAAAGGGAGCTTCTAGCTCCCTTTTTTATTAAACCATGATCTTGCCTAACCTCTTTTTAAGGTTAGTTGTATTATCCTTTCCCCTTTTACTTATCCATTCGTACTAATTTAGGTGTAAACATGCCTAGCGTTTTTACTAAATCCTCTTGTGCAAGCATGACGGCACGAATATCTTTATACGCCATAGGTGCCTCATCCACACTTCCGCCAATGAGCTGTACACCTGCAGTTTTTAATGCGGTTTTCATGTCGCTTTTAGTGAATTTATTCTTGCAAACATTTCTCGAATGTAATCGGCCTGCGCCATGAGAAGCCGAATTTAAACTGGCGTCATTACCCAAGCCCTCGACAATAAAACCTGGTGTTGTCATCGATCCAGGAATAATGCCCAATTGACCTGCCGCAGCAGGTGTTGCTCCTTTCCGATGAACAATGAGTTCTTTGCCTTGTATGATTTCCTTCCAGGCAAAATTGTGGTGATTCTCAATGGTAAACGCAATTTGTTTACCCAAGGCTTTGGCTATTCGACGGTGTATATCATCGTGACAAGCTTTGGCATAGTCTCCCGCCAAGTTCATCGCCAGCCAATATTCTTGTCCATCGTGTGTATTGAGATCCAACCAAGCTAAATGCTGCGCATTACTCGGTAGAGGACATTGTTTGGTTGCCAAATAGGTATAGTGTTTGGCAATATTTGCACCCAACCCCCTTGAGCCACTATGCGATAAAACCGCGACGTAATCTCCAGGGACTAATTTCCATTCGGGTTTTGTCTCCGCCAAGTGCACAATACCAATCTCTACAAAGTGATTGCCACCACCCGAGGTACCCAATTGTTTATACGCTTTATCTAAAAGTCCTTTCACAAAAGGAATATCCTGAAACTCGCTGCGGTAGAATATTTCGTGATCTACTTTGTTCGCGTGTGTTTCATACATGCCAAATTTGGTGTGATCCGATAGTATATTCAGGAGCTGATGATCCTTGCCTTTGAGAAAACTAGCAGGTAAATTAAATACCGATAAACTCATGCGACAGCCGATATCTACACCAACTCCATAAGGGATAACCGCGTTGTTAGTTGCTAAGACTCCACCAATTGGCAGTCCATATCCGTAGTGTGCATCAGGCATTAAAGCACCTGCTTCTGCCACAGGTAATTTCAGGGCAGTGAATAATTGGTATTTTGTTTGTTCATCGATTGCATCTTCTCCAAAAATTGAAAAAGGTGCACGTGTATGTGTCAATTCGCGTCGTTTTACTTCTACTTGTTTGACCATACTTTCGGCTACTTTACCCCAAATCCCATCTCCTAAATAGGTTTCAGGGGATTGTAACACTTGTTTTGCCTCTCGTAGTACCGCGTCTTTATTCTCTTTTTTCTTATAACGGCTAATGGTACCTAGTGCAATATTGATTGTATTATTTTGAGGAAAACCCAATTGAATAAGGTCTTTCCCCGAAAGTTTCCTTCCCATGATATGTTGTTTAATTGACAATAATAGCCACCCAATACGCGTGTTAATTCTTAGCGATTGAGTCGCATGAAAGTGGTTGTTGGTGTTCGGCCAACACGTCAATTCGGGTTTTTTGTAAAGGGTCCGGAATAAACAAAAAAAAGCCCGAATTTACATCTTCGGGCTTTTCATATATAAAAGTAATTGATTTTTACTACAAAGAAGTACCACGAAGATACACCCCTGCACATTGTGCTGGTGTAAACAAGACTGAAGTATAATTTAATACAAACATTTTTTCTTCGTTTTTATGAGTTAAACATTTTCGAAT
>JASLHL010000257.1 GCA_030152225.1 Flavobacterium sp.
TTTAGTAAGTCGGGGTGGCAGGATTCGAACCTGCGACCTCCTGGTCCCAAACCAGGCGCGATGACCGGGCTACGCTACACCCCGCTTTCGGTATCGTGAGTGCAAATATACGGCAAAAATTCAATCTGTCAATAGTTTTGACTACTTTTTTTAGATAAAAACGAATTTTATTTATATCCTAGTGATAATTATATAGTTATGGGTGATGGGAAATGGGTGATGGGAGATGGATGATTGGAAATGGGTGAAAAACCGTACACCGTCAACTATAAAAAGTAATCCGTGGTGCGTATTTCCCTTTTCCAAAAAAAAAGGATAGCAAATGCTATCCTTTTTTCTGAGGCATCGAGCGGATTCGAACCGCTGTAGACGGTTTTGCAGACCGCTTCCTAGCCACTCGGACACGATGCCGTATCCTTTAATTGGATGCAAACTTACTACTATTTTTTAAATTTAAAAACCAATTTAGTGAGTTTTTTACCTCCAACAATCAGAAAACTATCTAACCCCCTGCATTTCAACAGTTACGTATTCAACATCTCCTCCAATTGGCGGATTAATTTTCGAAACCGCTACAGTTACCTTCTCCACTAACTTTATTTCTAACAAGATTCGATCAATAATACGCTGCACAACCGTTTCTAATAATTTCGAACGCTTGTCCATTTCTTCTTTGACAATTTGATTCAATTGAACATAATCAATAGCATTTACGAGTTCATCTGTTGCTGCTGCATCTCTAAAATCACCCGCTGCTGTAATATCTACGCGATATTCTGATCCTATTTTAGCCTCTTCTGGCATGCAACCGTGAAACGAAAATGTTCGAATATTATTGAGTCTAATAATCCCCATAAAAAACCTTCTTTTAGATTAAAAGATAAAAATACGATTATTTTTAGTTAGATATCGCCTTTTGTCCAGGTAAAGTACATCGAAATTGTTTAGTTTTTTGATACCTTTGTAGTTATAATATTTATATCCATGTCAACAAAAGAGAAATCATTAAATTTTATTGAGCAAATCATTGAAGAAGATTTAAAAAATGGCTTGCCAACAGAAAAACTACATTTCCGTTTTCCGCCTGAGCCTAATGGTTATTTACACGTAGGTCATGCGAGTTCTATTTGTTTAAACTTTGGATTGGGATTGAAGTACAATGCGCCAGTAAACTTGCGTTTTGACGATACGAATCCCTCAAAAGAAGAACAGGAATTTGTTGACGCAATCAAATACGATGTAGAATGGCTAGGATATCAATGGGCAAATGAAGTGTATGCATCGGATTATTTCCAGCAACTATACGATTGGGCTGTGCAAATGATTAAAGAAGGCAAGGCCTATGTAGATAGTCAATCTTCTGAAGTTATGGCTCAACAAAAGGGTACACCGACAACAGCAGGAGTTAATAGTCCGTATCGAGATAGAACTGTAGCCGAAAACCTAGATTTATTCGAACGAATGAAAAAAGGAGAATTTGCAGAAGGCACCCATATTTTACGTGCTAAAATCGACATGGCACATACCAATATGTTGATGCGCGATCCAATCATGTATCGCATCATCAATGCGACACACCACCGTACAAAAAACGATTGGTGCATATATCCCATGTATGACTGGGCACATGGAGAAAGTGATTACTTAGAAAGTATTTCGCACTCGTTCTGTACCTTGGAGTTTTTACCTCACCGTGAATTATACGATTGGTTCTTAGATCAAGTGGTAGAGGAGGAGCATATTCGTCCGAAACAACGCGAATTCGCCCGTAGAAATCTATCGCATACCGTTGTAAGTAAGCGAAAACTAGCGAAACTCGTAGCAGAAGGGCATGTTACAGGATGGGATGATCCGAGAATGTCAACGATTTCTGGATTGAGAAGAAGGGGATATACGCCTGCTTCGATCCGAAATTATGCAGACACTATTGGAATTGCCAAACGAGATAACTTAATTGACGTTTCCTTATTGGAATTCTGTGTACGTGAAGATTTAAATAAAATAGCACCTCGTGTGATGGCTGTTTTAGATCCTGTAAAATTGGTTATTACCAACTACCCAGAAGGGCAAGAAGAATGGTTAGACGCTGAAAATAATCCTGAAGAAGAAGTAATGACTTTTAGAAAAGTTCCTTTTTCAAGAGAATTATACATTGAAAGAGAAGACTTTAAAGAGGAAGCAAACAGCAAATTCTTCCGTTTGACTTTAGGAAAAGAAGTTCGCCTTAAAAACGCCTATATCATCAAAGGAGAAAGTGTAATCAAAGACGAAGAAGGAAATATTACGGAGATACACGTAAGCTATGATCCGGAGAGTCGCAGTGGAAGTGGAACAGAGGCAAGCAAACGCAAAGTAAAAGGAACCATTCACTGGGTTTCTATACCACATGCAGTAGAGGCAGAGATTCGCGTATACGATCGTTTGTTTATCAATGAAAATCCAGATGGCAATAAAGAGGTAGACTTTTTAGCCTTCATCAACCCGAATTCTTTAAGCTTAGTCAAAGGATATTTAGAACCTAGTTTACGCGAAGTAAAAGCAGGGGATAAGTTCCAATTTCAACGCATGGGTTATTTCTGTGTGGACAAAGACAGTACAGCAGATCACCTTGTATTTAACAAAACCGTAGGGCTTAGAGATACTTGGGCGAAGCTAGATCAAAATTAATTTTATTAACAATACAGTAAAAAAAAGGTGTTTTTAACGTTATATTAACGATCAAAAACACCTTTTTTTATTAACTTTATGAGATAACCATAAAACTTAATAAGTATGTCAGATCGTTTAGGAAGTACATTAGCAGCTTTAGTAGCTGGAGCAGCAATAGGAGTAGGTATTGGAATACTTTTCGCTCCTGATGAAGGAAAGAAAACGAGAAAAAAAATTAAAAGATCGTTTGATGAGTCTAAAGATGAATTATCAGATAAAATTGATGATTTAAAAAAACAAGTGCGAAATGTTGTTAGCAAAAAGGCTGATAGTTTCGAAGATGGTATTGAAGATTTTGTCAATGCTGCCGGAAAGAAAAGAGATGAGGTTATTTCTGCCTTAGAACACAAGCTAGCTGAACTGAAAAAGCAAGGAAAAGAGTTAGCTGAAAACGCAAAAAAATAATCTTTTTATATCAAATAAAGCATGGCATTCCAGGAAATCAAAGACAACCTCAGCGAGATTAAAGAACATTCAGAACAATACATTAATACGAGTATTGACTATGTTCGTTTGTGGGGGTTTAAAATTACAGCAAAGACAGCTATCATTTTTATGACAATTTTTGTCGTTGGTGTTTTTCTTCTTCTTTCGCTTTTATTTTTATCCCTGTTTGCAGCCTTTGCCATAGGGGAGAGCGTTGGAAGTATATCGCTTGGATTCCTCTATGTTGGCTTGTTTTATTTATTAATTAGTATTCTTGTCTTTACTTGCCGAAAATACCTTGTTGATAGACCCCTTATTAAAAAGCTTTCAGAAGCTATTTTTAATGATTAGATTTTAAATATATATGACTATGAGAAAGAGCTATTCATCCTTAGAGCAGATTAATCACGATCTACAAATCTTACGCATAGAGAGAGAAATCCACTATCAAAAGGTTAATCTTGCTTTAGACCAGCTTAAAGAAGAAGCATCTCCCGAAAAATTAATCAAGAATACTTTGGGTACTGCGGGTTCACTATTGAAAAGCTCTGGTAGCATACAGACTTTAATCATCTCGTCTATTTTCCGTTATTTTGTACGCAGAAAATTCAAGAAATAAAAAATGACGTAGCGCTAAAGCGTTCAGTTCACCCCTAAAAAGCTACTAGAAGAACAATATTCAAGCGTTCTTCTAGTAGCTTTTGTTCATTATACCCTCAACTAACTTGCCTCAGATCTACTCGAAGGTAGTTGTCTCCTCTTTTGCGTTGGCTCAATTCGCTTCTTTCGCTAGCAGGTCGCTTTATTTAACTTAGTTGCAAAAAAAAACTTGAAGACAGCATCTTCAAGTTTTATCGTATTATATTACTCGTCTCCTTTCGCTAAATTAGCTCAAATAAGACGATTTAAGGCCTGTTATATCGAACAACCTAGTTTGATTCATTATTCTTTTTTGTAGGCTTAGACGGTCTTTCATTTGACATTTCAGTAATTTTCCCACTCGCTGCAAAAGACGTAATCATATTGGTCAACATATCGCTTGCTGCAGTTGGAGAATTCGGCAATAAGATTAGATTCGATTTCGAATCTGCACCCACTGCTTGAAGTGTATCATAATGCTGTGTCACCACAATTAAGGCTGAAGCCTCTTGCGAATTAATGCCCACTTTATTTAAAACATCCACACTTTCAACTAATCCCTGAGCGATTTCACGACGTTGATCTGCGATACCTTGTCCTTGCAAGCGTTTTGATTCTGCTTCTGCCTTAGCTTTTGCAACAATTCGGATTCTACTTGCTTCTGCTTCGTATTCTGCAGCTACTTTCTCGCGATCTGCGGCATTAATTCGATTCATCGCATTTTTTACCTGAATGTCGGGGTCAATATCCGTAATTAACGTATTGATAATATCATAACCATAGGTGGTCATTGCTTCGTTCAGTTCTCTCTTTACAGCTACGGCGATATTGTCTTTTCGCTCGAAAACATCATCCAAAATTAACTTGGGTACTTCGGCGCGTACCACGTCAAAAACATAGGATGTAATTTGATCATGCGGGTATTCCAATTTATAAAAAGCATCGTACACGCGATCGGCAATCACTTTAAACTGAACCGAAACTTTGAGTTTAACGAATACGTTGTCCTTGGTTTTCGTTTCGATCATCACGTCCAACTGCTGAATTCTCAAATTAACCACGCCCGAAATTCGGTCCACTACGGGTATTTTTAACTGTAACCCAGAGTGTCGAATACTATTAAATTTACCAAAGCGCTCTATAATCGCTGAAGACTGTTGCTTAACTGTAAAAAAGCTCAAAAACAAGACAATCAATACAGGTACAAGAAAAATTAAAAACATAACAATTATTATTTATTCGTAGGTTAAATTACAAAAAAAATCTCCATTTCTGGAGATTTCATGTTATAATTGTACTTTAAATTCTAATTCTACTTCAATCATAGCAAGTAGTGCTGGTGGTAAACCAGTTGCTAAGTCGGGTACTAAAATTGGTATCAAGGCAGCAAATTGATCGCCTTTTGCTTTGATTACTAGTTTATCCTCTGTCAATGTCGCTACATTTACTTTCATCTCCTGATCAAATAAGGTAAAGGTCAATTGGTTTGTTGCTGAATTTAATGCCCAGCTAGAACCTGTTGTTGTTACGGCACAACTTTCATCGTGTAAATTAAACCTCACTTGTTCTGTATCATTGAAAACGAGTGTATCATCGTCGCAATTTTCTTGTTTAGGATAAGGCATGGAAATGGGATCACCTGCTGGCATTCCTACATTTACATGCACCGGAACCCAAGTTTTTCTTATAGAAACAGCTGCTTGCTCCACGTTGATAGTAATTTCATTACTATCGTTATATCCTTCTTTCTTAGCGACCACTTTATATGTGCCAGCTGTAGTAAAGGTAAAAGGATTCGTCACTTGCTTGCCATCTACATAAATAAGACTGCCTTCTACCGTTGTACTTCCAACAGCAACCACAAAGGCAACTTCCTCATTTACAGCCACTGTATTTCCTTTTAATGTCTTTAATTCAAGCGTTTGCATTTGCTTTTTTTCTGAACTATTATCATCACTACTACAAGAAACTGTTCCTGTAAGCACAAGGGCTAGTAATGAAAAAGAAAGCATAATTTTTTTCATACGTTTATTTTTGGTTAACTTTCAAATATACAACTTATTACTTATTTTTTTTAAAAATAATTAACGTTGAAATATTATTTATTTAACAAAAAGGAAATGAACAAAATAGCGTTCTTTTTCTTTTATTTCTTTCACTTCTGGAATAAAGGGAATTAAATCTGCTGCGACCTGCTCTAAACCAATCGACACTTCCAATTCATTGGTAGATTTGTGCAGTAGGATGGTTTTTAGGGTACGATTATCCGCTATTTGTATCCCTAATTCTTCCAATTTGTGGTACCATATAAAAGGGGAACTCTTCGCTTGACCTAAGCTGTCATAAGCCTGAAATACACCCGTAAAATCTTTGTTTAACACCACTACATCCGCAGAATTACCAAAACTGCTATACTCTTTTTTAACTACTGCTTGGCCGAGCAGTCGTTTTATCGTAATGGATTGTGGTTTCCATTCTCCTACCAGGTGTTTTTGAATAAAATTAGTCCATTCATTTTGCGCTCTTTCTTCTGTATTGGCTTCATCGTTCGCACAAGAAGAAAGCAAGAGGGCAACAATCCCTAAACTAACCAGTGATTTTTTCATTAAATTTCAATTTTAAAATTAAAAATACGCCTTATTTTTTACAAATGTAGTACACCTTTCTTTTAAAAAAGAAAAGAGAGCTGTTGAGCTCTCTTTTTACTTATAGTGTTGCAATTGCTTGCTTGATTCTCTTTAGCGTTTCGTCTTTGCCAATTAGTTCAATGATTTGAAATAAATCAGGGCCTTTAAGCGCGCCAACTACACCTACGCGTAGCGGTTGCATCACTTTACCCATACCAATTTCTTGTTCATTGATCCACGCTTTTACCACTGTTTCAATCGTATCAGCTTCAAACGTATCAATTCCCTCGATCACTTCCGCTACTTGTTGCATGATAGCTGATGTATCTTCTTTCCAGTTTTTCAATGCTTTTGGATCGTATTCGGTTGGTGCTTGGAAAAAGAAATCACTCAATTCGTAAAAATCAGATACAAACGTAGCGCGTTCTTTAATTAATCGGGTGACTTGCTCCACATAAGCATCTGTCACTTGAATTCCCTTTTCTTTCAAGATCACTTGAAAGGCTTGGGCTAGATCTGCGTCTTTTTGTTGTTTTAAGTAGTGCTGATTGAACCATTTGTTCTTTTCTGGATCGAACTTAGCTCCTGCTTTATGCACGCGTCCTAGGTCAAATTTTGCTACTAATTCTTCTAGTGAAAAGATTTCTTGGTCTGTTCCATCATTCCATCCCAACAGCGCTAAAAAGTTGAGTACTGTTTCTGGGTAGAATCCTCTTTCGCGATAACCTGATGATTTTTCGCCCGAAATAGGATCTTGCCAGTCTAATGGAAATACAGGGAATCCCAACTTATCTCCATCTCTTTTAGACAGTTTTCCGTTTCCTACTGGTTTTAAAATTAAGGGTAGGTGTGCAAATTTTGGTGCTTCCCATCCAAATGCCTTGTACAACAATTCGTGTAAAGGCATCGAAGGTAACCATTCTTCACCGCGAATAACGTGAGAGGTTTCCATCAAATGGTCATCGACAATATTGGCCAGGTGATAGGTCGGCATCCCATCGCTTTTGAACAATACCTTATCATCTAATAAATTCGTTTCGAATTTAATATCTCCACGGATGATATCATTCAAAAAAAGCGTTTCGTCCACAGGTGTTTTGAAGCGGATAACATAAGGCACATCCGTAGCAATCAACTGATCTACCTCTTCTTTTGATAGCTTTAAAGAGGTTTTTAACGCTTCTCTATTGCTGTGATTATAAATAAATGTTTGCCCAGCTTCTTCAGCCTTTTTGCGCAATTCATCTAATTCTTCTGCTGTATCAAACGCATAATACGCCCATCCTGTTTTAATTAATTGATCGGCATATTGCTTGTATAATGCTTTGCGTTCACTTTGTCTGTAAGGTCCAAACTTCTCGTTTTTTCCCATTGTTTCATCTGGAGAAATACCCAACCATTCTAATGCTTCCAGAATATAGGCTTCTGCTCCTGGGACGAATCTATTTTGATCGGTATCTTCAATTCTCACATAAAAAACACCGTTATTCTGTTTAGCAAATAAATAATTAAATAATGCTGTTCTAACACCACCAATGTGTAAAGGTCCTGTTGGACTAGGTGCAAAACGCACGCGAACTTGATTAGCCATTTTGATTCATTATATTTTTACAAAGATACT
>JASLHL010000261.1 GCA_030152225.1 Flavobacterium sp.
ATACTTCGGTTCTTCCTCGACTTCATAGCCGTTAGAAATCGCCTTAAAAACCTTCTCGATATTTTTATTCATACTTAGGTAATTAGCTAAATCCGAATCTTTGGTATTTTGGAACGTTTCTTCTAAAAATATCCCATACCGTTTATTTGTGTTTTTTAGTTCTTCCACAAAGTTAGCTAGCACTCTAGGCAGCTTTTCCTTGCGACTATACTCGATAGTCGTTAATGACTTTAAGTCGCTTAGAAATTCCTTGTAACAAGTTACCCCGACATAATCACGATTTGCTCTTTCATACTTTTTAATTAAATCTGATATATCAGGGTTTGTTTCCTCGATAATCGCATCCTCAATTTTAGTTACAAATTTATAATCAAAATTGCCTTCTTGTTCTTCACTAAATCTAACTTTAACTGTCAAACGTGCCATATCCACGCCTGTAACTGTGCCGCACTTTTCCATTCCGTTGCAAACCACCCGTACAGTTTCTCCTTTTTTAAATGACATTCATTTACCTCCCTTTCGATTACCCAAGATAATCATTAATTTTTTTATTTGCTGATTTCCGCCTAGCATTTTCAGCAGCTTTAAATCTCATTAAATATTTATCGGCTATGTCAGTCATTTCTAAAATCCATTCTGGTTCTGGGATAGACTCCTCAATTCCATCTTGATAGATTCTTTCTGAGACTTTATCTATAAACGCTTGATCTTTGTCTAGCTCTTTCTGTAATTCTGTTGCCATATTCGTTCCCCTTTCGACTATCCGTGATAATCATCACTTCATGAACGTTAACCAGTGTGTCTTGCTTCGTTTATTACCAAACAATGGTTGCTGCCCGATTGCTTCTAAAACTTCTGCCAATGGCACCTGGTCCTCATTCCATTTAAATATTAGTGTTCCGTTAGGTTTCAACACTCTCATACACTCTGCGAAACCTTGGCCTATGTCATACTGCCACAGTTCGTCTAATTTCCCATACTTCTTGGCCAACCACGAGTTATCACCTGCGTGAATTAAATGCGGTGGATCAAACACAACCATGTGGAATGATTCATCATCAAAAGGCATATCACGAAAATCTCCTACTACATCCGGCTTAACGTTTATTACGTGTCCTGTTTCAAGCTCTTCGTAGTGTTCTCTGATGTCCATATATGTCACATTTGGATTAGATTTATCAAACCAAAACATCCGGCTACCGCAACAAGCGTCTAATATTCTAGTCATGTTTTCACCACCTTTTTATTATCGTAAATAATCACACTTACGCTACTTCTTTTTCCTTAGTCCAATCCAGCCAGTGATTGGCCGCCGTTCTAACCTCAACGGGAGCTGCTATATTATGTTTACCTCTCAATTGAGTTATTTCTCCATCTTTTAACTCTAGAGTAAAAAATGGGAGATCAGGCATTTCTTTTTTTCTTACAAAAACAATAGTGGTTTTGCCTGTTTTGTGTTTATCAATATAGGCACTACCGCCAACGCAATGATGTAATTCTTTTCCTTCTATTATGAGTTCGTTTAATTTTCTTGGTATTACAAACCGATAATCATCCATTTCTGCTTCTAGTTTTAGTCGTTTATTTAAAATCTCTTGATATTCCTTCTGTTTCTTATCATTTTCCAGTTTTATCCGTTCTTCGGCTAACTGATTTAATAAGTTAACAGCATTGTCGTGTGCTTTTTCTAAATCTTTTGGGATTATCAAATTTTCATTGCCAGTCGGATCTAAGTTAAGGTCTTTCAACATTTCGATATAATCTTGATAGTATTTAAACTTAATTTTGTTTTTTATTATCCAATTTTGAAACCGAACAATTCCTATTCCTTTGGGTATCTTATTAATATCATGAAAGGACAAGTAGGATTCAATCCCTGGGACAACTTGGCCTCTACGATTCTTAATCCTTCTTTCTAGCTCAAACTCCTTAAAACTTCTATCTGAATTTTTAAAGAACTGTTTATTTTCTTTAAGCCATTTATCATTAATAGTTCTCATATCAACCCCATCACCAAACATTACCTGTTCGGCTAGCTTAGTTGCATTGATTTTTTGTAAGAATTCTATTTCGGTTCTGTATTTATATAAATGTGACAACTCGCTGTATTTTAAATCATATAGATTTAAATATTTGAGTTCTGATTGTATTCTGATTCGTCTTTCCCAATCATTTTTATAAAATTGAGTACGATAATATGCTCCTCCTGACATACCGCCGAAATTAGGAGTTAAACCGTACCAAAACCTATTATTACAATCAGCAGTAATCTTAATATGTTCATCATTTGCTAATAACTCAAAGTTAGTCAGGCGGTGCGTTATGAACTGTTTCCCGTTTCTGACTTCGGCCCAAAAACCATAAGATTGTATCTCTATCCGCTTGCTAGTTACAAGGATAATCGCAAAGGGATAAAACTTCTCCGGTAAATCAAAATTAGTTCGCTTTGTTAGTCTTTTTTCAACAACTTCACAGTTTGATCTATCCGAAGCTAAAATAGTTTCGGTCCTGTTAGACCATTTATATGTTTCAATTTGCGAGTAACACCAATCAAAAAACGAGTCTGGCACTTTTAATTTTTTGTCGATATAATAGTTCGGCTTCCTCATATAAAATCAAGCAGGTTTAACTGCTCTCCATCAAATAGCGGTTCTTTTTTTTGTTTTGGTTTAATTTTTTCTTTAGTTTTTGTTTTTTTTGTAACTACTGAATTAGTTTGGCCAACAACCTTATCAAATTTAAGGTCGTTAGTTTTAAAGTAGTGAGCTACCCAATTAAAAACTGTATCGTCTGCTATCATAGCAGTACCGTTTTGAGCTTTTTCTTTCGCTTTGCTAACGCAATATTCTGCTGCTTCTTTGATTGACTTGTTATTCATCAAAATGCCTGATATTAAAATCACATCATCTTGGCCACATAACCAATTATGGATTTCATCCTCCATGTCACTATGATCTTTGTTCATTTCCTCGAGCATTTTTGCTAGAGCTTTTTCTTTTATTGACATTCTTATTCTCCTTTCTTTTAACAGCTATTGTGTAAGTTTCTTTAGTCTTAGGCGCACTGTGGACAATCCTTTTTACCATACTGCCACCTCACTTTTGTTTATTCTAGGTAATCACTTTCACAACTTGCATTCATCGTCTTCACTGCCAAAATTAACTTAATAATACTATTAGCCATAGAAATATCCTTAATACCGCCATTGTTAGCCAATGCTATTATTTTTTTTGTCAACTTTTCAAGCTCCATTTCGTTCGCATAATCTTCTGCGCTGAAGTAAAAGCGACCTCTATTTCCGTAGTTTTTATACCCGTAAAGACATTTATCAAGCCAAACTTCCTCGCTTAAATCAATAATTAGCTCGCCACGAGAATCTAGCGTTACATACTTACGACCTATTTTTACAATCTTTGCGTAGCGAGGTTTGTCTCTTTTATCTGATGGCACCAAGTAAAGTTTTTGCCCAACTTTAAAATCTTGTTTGGTTAACAATCTTTCTCAACTCACTTTCTATTATTTTAAGTAATACCAATCAGTCTCCGCTTATTTGTTACTTCAATTTGAGCGATTCTGTAATGAGAGTCATTTCTAACTTTTTCAAATTCTTCCTTTTGTTTTTTAAGAGTTTCCTCATCCAAATCTGCTGCTATCAGCAATGACCCACCGCTCCTATATTCTTCGATTAACACAAAAGTAATCATCCTCTGTCCTCCTAGTTTCGATTTCAATAGCTAATCACAAGTTAATTTGATTAATTATCAGATAAATAAACTTATCTTTTAATGATTTGATTATCTCAAGCATGTCGTGTCCGCCAAGTGTGAATGTCTCAACGCAAAATCCTTCGATCGTCCAAGTGGAATACCCAAACCAAACTTCTTGCAGTTCAAGTAGTCCCATGCTATCTAAAATAACCTTTTCTTTTATGTCGTCTAACGACGTTCTTTTGTTGCTAGCAAAAATTTGTAATTGAATATTATCAGCTATAAATTTTTGATTTGTCCCATCTTCAAAATCATCATCTGTTGCCGTATCTTCTACACCTAATGCCGATAAAGCATTAGAAACAAGACTAGCCAATTCCCTTTCGGATGATGTTTCTTTTTGGTCATTTTTTACTAAGAAAACTTCGCCGTCCATGTCATGAGGATCAATCACGACAAATCCTTTTAAAATTTGTTCTTTCATGCTGCACCTCCTAAGTTGTTATTATTAAACCTAGTCGCTACTTATCCGCCCATTTTGGAAAACGGGACTTCCCAAAACCAATCGGAATATTCTTTTTCTTTATTCTTGATAAGTTCGCCTTTTTGGATTTCAATTTCTTGTGTAAATTCCATTCCACATTCAAAAGTAAATATTTTCATATCTAGTTGATATTTTTTTGATAGAACTTGATAATTTTCCGGGACCGCTGCCCAAGCTTGTTTAAATCCTTCTAGCTCAACTTGTTCTATATCTTCATCAAGAAATTCAATATCGAGAGAAGAATTTTCTATAAAGGCTCTTCTGCTCTGTCCTATATAAAATCCTCCCTCACACTTAATTTCTATGTCTCCCCATTCATTTTCCTTAAACAAGACTTCTTTGTGCCCGTATTCTACTTTCGGGGTTCCGTCTTCTTCTTTCGAAAAAATCGGGTACATTTTACCGAGTAATTCATTTTTTAAAAAATTAACTATATTTTCTTTAGTTCCTCTGATTTTTAATGTACCTTCAGCCCAATTCGGCATTTAATTTCCTCTTTTCTTTTACTTGTGATTACGCCACGTTATCATCAGCTTATTTTTCTTTCGAAAGCTTCGTACCACAGTTAGTGCAGTACAACGATTCCTTTCTATACTTGCTTTTTCCACATTTTTGACACTTAACCATCAAATTCATGTTGTTCTCCTTCTACGCCATCATCATTTCGACAATTTCGCTATTGTTAAACTGCAGATAAATCATTGTTGTTGAAATGTTGCTATGGCCTAAAATTACCTGCAACATTCTTAATGCTCGTTGATCGGTCGCATTTCTCAAAAATTCTTTTGCAAAGTAATGACGAAAGGCATGAGGATAGACTTTGTCTGGGTCAATCTTTGCTATCAATGCCGCTTCTGTCATTCTGTTTCGATAAGTTGTTTGAGAAAAAGAGAATAATTTCTCGTTTGGCTCTTTCCCTTCGAAAAACTCATTAATCTCAGATTTGAGATCATCTTTCATCCCAATAGTCCGCCACTTACCTTTATTTTTAATCGGGATAATATTGGGTTCAATGCGTTTCAGAGTTAAATCTGTCGCTTCTGTAATCCTTAATCCTGTTTGAGATATAAGCTTCATGAGTAGCTTGGTTTGAGGATGCCGACACGCTTTGTATAAAGCTTCGTATTCGCTTTTTACTAGGTACTCACGATCATTCATATTTTGAATTTTTTCCGTTTTAAGCTTAAGTTTTCTTGTTTTCCGAACTCTTTTTTCTTTTTTCAGGTAATTGAAATAAGTATTTAGCGTTATAACTTTGTTGTTTACCGTTGACGGCTTATAGGCCATCGCTCCTAACATGTGCTCTTTATACGAATCTGATACCACAGGAGATATCCCTTCGTAACCATTTGCTACTCGATAGTCATCCAGTTGCTTAAGGTTAGTCATATAACTCCTTATCGTGTTCTTAGCCTTTTTCTCTTCTTCAAGATGCTTTCGGTACTCTTCAAAATTGATAATCATAATTAATTCACTCCTCAAAAGTTTTATATTAAAGTTCATTACAACTTACGAAATATTCAGTTTTCTTTTTTTTAGTAACTCTTTTCCTTTTTCAGTTACTAGTAGTGACCTTGAGGCCATACTGACTTTAGTCAGCATCCCTTTAGCACACAGGTTTTCTATATGTTTAAACACTGTAGACTTAGAGTACAAGTTGACTCTTTTAGCTATTTCTAAAACAGAAGGTGGGTAGCCAACTTCTGCTGTCAGGTCATCAATGGCTTTTAATACTTCACACTGTCTATTCGTCAGCATGGTTAGCTCCCTTCGCTCTTAGGTCTGCGAGTTGTTGCTTGAAAAACGCTTCAGACTCTGCTGATACTGGCGTTTCTTTAAAGTCTTCATTCGTCCAATCAGGTAATGTTTCTGTTTTGCTACTCTTTCCACGATTGTTATAACTATTATTTGATCTCGCTCGTCTCTTGGCGAAGTCAATTTGGTACTGCTCAGCCTCAGCCAAAGTTGTCACGTTATGGTTTTTCCAATCAGTAACAATCGCTTCGATGTAGTTCCATACGCCTTTACCTCTTATTTCAGACTTAGCCGTTATGTTCATAGCAAACAAGACCAAATCGTCTCCAACTTCATTGCATAAGTGCCTCATGTCTTCTTGGACAATCATATTTGGGAAACTAAAAACTTTCTGATAAAATTCCATAGGTTCCCACACTGATGGTTTTGTTTCTTCCGTAGGAGTATTACCTTCACCTACACTAACCTTACCTATACTATCCTCTACTACACTAACCTTACCTATACTAAGCGGACAGTCGGTTGACACTTGGTTGACATCTTGACCACCATCACCAAAAACGTTGTCATACTGGTGTTTAGATGGGTTTTCTGCTAATTCTCCAACCTCTAAACGTCCATCTGATGGTTGTCCTGTGGTTGTCGCTTGGTTGTCAATTTGTCGACCAACCGGAGCCTTTGTATAACTCCCATTTTCAGCTATGGATAACTTGTTAAACTCATTTGTGTGTATCGTTGCTTTCCGTCTATCTTTTCTAATTGAGTTGTGAATTCTCCAATCTTTAACAACAACTAAACCACCTTCAAATTCAATAATAAATTCCTTCGCTATTAATATTCTCATGTCATCTTCAGCTGCACTTATCATCCTCATAATCATTCTCGGACTATCGATGAAGCCGTCATCATCGGCATTAACGTTGAGATGCATGTATAACGCTTGTGACGATTTAGGCATATCAAGAAACGCATCTGAATTTGTTATTAATTTACTTAGCATTCTTCTTTGAGCCATAACTCTCTCCTATTCTGGCAATTGCCACCTTCTGATTTCGTAATCAGGATCGGCATCCATTTCTTGCATTTGTTTATTACTCATTAATTTGTAATCAAGTATTTGCTGGTCAGTTAACTTAATTGCTCCAACATGATATTTGGCACAAAACGCCGTATAACCAATCATTTCTATTTCATGATGATACTTAGATTCAAGAATCATATAGTATCGACCTCTATGGTCCGTTTTACTTCGTTTCTCGCTACCTACGGCATTAACATGATGTACTTCAAGCGCAACATGCACTTTACGTCTAGCACTCACAAAACACCGTTTATTGGCGGCACAAAAAAACATCATCTTGTTGATATCTGTTGTAAGGTGCATGTCTTTCATATAGAAATCCAAATCATATTTAAAACAGTACTCGACTAACCATTCGATAAACATTGTTGCTGTCGCTTTTTTACAATCTGATAATGAAAACCACAAATGACCTGTTTCATCACAAAATTTAAGTTTTAAATCATCTTTGACTAAGTCAAAGGGATCGCCCCAATTCTCATTAATATCTTTAATCAAGGCATGAATTTTTCGACGTTGTAATGAAGTTATTACGTCTGGATCATTTGGTGTTAAATCATATAGTTCTATTTTCTTCATAGCAGCTGTTTCTAGCTCTTTGTTGTCACCTTTGGTTAATGGCCTCAAAATGTAATTTCCTTCATTGTCACGCCCTACCAATCTCACCTGGTTAGCGTATCGCATTCACTCACATCCTTATAGTTGTTCAACACCGATACCTGCCGATGTAATATAACGCCCTAACCCTCGTTTTTGTTCAGTTGTTACTGTTAATTTCAAAATCAAGATTTCGGTTTCTTCAGCTACTGCTTGTTGTTTTGGTTCAGGAGGAATAACATTTTCAGCAGTTGGTTTTGAGACTGGTTCCGGCACAACCTTTTCCATCTTTTCTTTTGCTTGTGTAATGCGGGCTTCCCGGTCAGCTTCAAGTTGTCTTTGGACTTCTGCTTTACGTTCTGCAACTTCTTGCTCTTGAACAGCTTTTAATTCATCTTGTCGCTTCTGTTCATCTAATCTTTCCTTTTCTTCTTTTACATAGTTCTTAATACTGGCAATTACTTTGCCGCTTGGAACTCCTTGTTCGATTTGAATTAGCCATCCGCCATCGTCAACGTTTAATGCTGCACAGTAGTCTTTCACTACAGCCACCTCGTTAATTTTGTGATTGATACCTTCTTGTAAACGAGCCACCTCGTCAATAATTAGTTGCCGGCGTTTTTTTTCGCTAACATTTTTAGTTAACCATTCCTTTTGAATGACAACCGCTTCTACAGATACATCACTACTTTCAATAATTTCTGCAATTAGTTCTTTTACTTGCTTCAATCGCTCTAATCGTTGACTTTCCTCAAACTCCCTAACCTTTTCAGCAATCGGTTCACTCACTTCATTAATTCGGGCAATATAACCTTTTATTTTTTCTTCAAACTCTACCAGTGGGGCATTATAATTATTTTTAGCCTCGATTTTAGCTCGATTAATTGCTTCAGAATACTTATTTAGTTCTGCTCGGCTCTTCTTAGCTTCCCCTAACATATCTTCAGTAAATACAAGATTGTCATATTTGTTTTCGATAGATGAAACTAGTTCATTAAGTTTAGCCTCGTTATGCATAGTAATTTCAGTGTTGACTGTTACTTCAAACGTTAGTTGATTTTCTGCTATTTCAGTTGTCATTGTTTTTCTCCTCTTCCCATGGGAATTTTTCATTTTTAGCTTGTTGTTTCTTTAATTTTTCTGATTGTTTGACAAACCGATTTAGGACTGTTCCAGCATCATCTTCAGTTATAGCCTCTAGTTTTGAAGAAATATTTAACTCTGCTGCTATTTCGTTCCAGACATCATTAAAAGAACTCTCGGTACTTTCTGCCTGTTCTTCGATTTTTTTAAAAATTAATTCTTTTTGTGTTTTGTTTGCAAATGTTTGTTGTACACCTTTATTGCCTTCACCATCGTTTTCAGACTCTTCTTCTGCTGCTGCGATACCAAAAGCACTTTTTAGCGAGTATTTTTGCGTATAAGTAATGGCTGATCCGAATGCTTGCATGTCCTTTACCATTATCGGAAACGCTATTTCGTCAAACTCCATAAATTCGCCTGTTTCATGATAGACAACCGTCTTCACATAAACAGTTGTATCATCTGTTCGAGTTTCCATTGTTGGTAATAAACCGGTACCTTCACAAGCTTTATCAATAGCGCCTTGGATGTCACTCAAAGTTAAATACGGCTGCCCTGTTCCGTGGTTAAATCCTGTTGCTTTCGGCTGGATCAATTTTTCTCGAAAGATAATCATTGCTCCAATAATATTTTTCACTTGGTCAGATTTATTCATCAGCTGTCACCTCTTTTTCTTTTAAATAACTTGCTAGTTCTAATTCAGATTCTTTTAATCGACTAGCCCATAGTGCAGTTGCTTTTTCACTCATTGCGAAAGCGTACCTTTTCTTGCAGTTTTCAATTTTTCGTTCTAAGCGCCACTCTTCTTGGTCAATGGTAAATGTCTTTGTCAATTTGACACTTCCTTTCATTTCGTGATATTCTCAACTTAATAAATTTTGATTTGTACCCTAACTAGCAAGGATTGCATTCCTATGCTAGTTTTTTTATTCCAGATAAACTTTATCCCATCTTTGCAAAAACTCATGATTATACCGCTCTTTTTTCCATTTACTGACCCGTTGAACTGCTAAGAAGGTCGATTTTGAACGATTAAACTTCTCACTTAACTTTTCGGCTTCTTTTCGCATGATTTCTTCTCGTGTCATTACTCAACCTCCTTGTATTCTCGTCTTAAATCGTCATACTCTAGCAACCTTCCAGTTTCCACATGAATTAACAATTCCGTTCGATTGTCTCTTGTGATTGCTTCATACCACCCAAGACTAGCAGGTTTAATATCTTTGATTTTAAAACCATAATCTTTAGCGATTATTCTAATTCTTTTGTACTTAATAAACTCTGTCGTGTCTAATGTCAATACGTAATCCCCTCTGTGGATACTGTTAACAACCTGTGCATAACTCTTACTTACTAGTGTCATAAAGCGCCTTACACGTTGCGATTAAGTACAGGCACAAGCCAACAACCGCAACCGTCAAGGTCATCATAGCCGTATGAATGTAATCATGGTAGCCAATCAGACCGCCGATTAAAATTAGTGTCAAGGCTTCAATAATGTAAATGACTATCTGGATAGATTTTTCAGCTCGCCGTTGTTTTCTCATTAGCCATTTTCTCCTTTGCATAATTTTTGATGATGTCTCCCACCACAGAAGCAATCTCTGGTGGGATTTTTACTGTTCTCAAATCAGGAATTTCTTTCCCGTTTAAGTCCACGTTAACGACTTTCATTTTCAATTGTTTCTCTTCCTTTCTCTAATTATCGTTCTTTATCGGGAACGGTTTTTGTAAAAAAAATACTCAAATCGCCTGACACATACCCGAATATTCCTGCAAGTTTGATTAATTCGTCAGCGCCTAGCGCCACAAGCCCATTCTCTCTTTTGGCATAAGGGGTTCTTGTTTTCCACCCCATCTTTGCTGCTACTTCATCTTGTGTAAATCCGCTAGCGATCCGTTCAGCACGAATCCGTTTTAAATCAACTGTCATATCTAACACCTCTCTCTGTCGTTCTTTATTGGGAACAACACAAATATACCTTTCCCGTTCTCGTTTGTCAACACATAACTCTAAATATTACTCAAAAAAGTTTTTTTTAGATATCTATTGTATCCATTCGGGAACGATGCTATAATTTAATCATTAACGAAATGAGGTGAATCTATGAGGCCTAATGATGAAATAATAGACATATTAACTCGACTGAAAGATGAACGTAGCATGTCTCTCAGCGAATTAGCAAGAAAAGTAGGGATGGCTAAATCAGCTTTATCAAGGTATTTCAATAAAACTAGAGAATTCCCACTGAACAGAGTTGAAGATTTCGCAAAAGCTTTAGGTGTTAGCTCTGAATATATCTTGGGATTTTCAGAAGAAGTAAAAAATGACATCACTACTATATACAACAAATTAAATGAAACTAGACAAACGAACGTATACACCTTCGCTGAGGAACAATTGGAAGAACAAACCGATGACGAACTTTATAGCAACATTGTAGAATTCCCTAACGGACGTTCAACTGCTGCCGGAAGTCCGTTAGACGGTACGTCTGAAGATGGGCAACTACAATCTATGCTTGTGATGGATAGAGAGTTGATTCCAGATAATGCAGACGAATTGATTACAGTTGCTGGTAATTCAATGGAGCCTACGTTAATGGAAGGACAGCAAGTATTCATTCGCTATCAACCTTATGTTGAAAAAGGAGAAATTGCCATTGTAGCAATTGAAGATGAAGGAGTTACTTGTAAGAGAGTTTATTTTAATGACTCAAAAGAAGAAATCATACTAGAGTCAGACAATGATGATTACGAAGACATGATTTTCTCAACTGATGAAATAAGAATTATTGGTAAGGTTTTACTATAAAAAAAGCCGCTGACTATTTGCGGTAGTCAACGGCAACTTTTTATTATATAAAGGTACGATAAAAATATTATATCATAAAGGAGACAAAAAAGTTATGGCAAAGAAAATTAGAGGTACTGACGGGAAAGTGTACAAACAACAAAAACCATTTTATCAAAAATGGTGGTTTATTGCTATTATAGTGGTAATCGTAGTTGGGGCTTTAGGTGCAAATGGAAGTAGTAAAGGAGATACTGCTTCTAGTAAAAAAGATACGAAAGCTGTGAATAAAACAAAAGCAAAGGACCCTAAAAAAGAAGTTGAGGCTTTTGTAGACAATACTGTAACTTCTAAAGATGCTATCGTGAAGTACACTGGTTCTGAAAAAGGTAAAGATTACGATGGGAAACCTATTCTATATACTTTTTTTGAGGTTACAAACAAAAGTGAAGAAGCTCAAAATGGACAGATTATTATTATGTCCCATGTTGACTTTACTCAAAACTTAGGAGCATCCACTAAAAATTTAGATTATGGAGTTGCAATGGATTCGCCGCACCAAGATAAATTAGATATGCTACAGCAAGATATTAATCCTGGAGGAACTGTC
>JASLHL010000281.1 GCA_030152225.1 Flavobacterium sp.
GTACACCACACACAAAAATTAGACGCTCCTAGTGGAACAGCTATTACCTTAGCCGAGGGGATTATTGCCCATTCAAACTATGAAGGTTGGACGCTAGACGCACCGTCAAAGGAAAAAGAGATTCCTATTGAAGCCGTGAGAGAAGATCAAGTACCGGGAACACATACGGTGCGTTATAATTCGAGCATCGATCAAATTGAAATTAAACACACGGCGCATAATCGCGAGGGTTTCGCACTTGGTGCAGTAATTGCATCAGAGTGGATTAAAGATAAAAAAGGTATTTTCTCAATGAAAGATGTACTTAATTTGAAAAAATAAGTAAATTGGGAAACTTAAAAAGAAAATAGTATGACAATAGCACAATGGTTTATTTTTTTCCTGTTGATCCAAGTGGTTCACTTTATAGGAACTTGGAAATTATATGTAAAAGCAGGAAGAAAAGCATGGGAAGCCGCTGTTCCAGTATATAATGGCGTAGTATTAATGAAGATAATTAATCGCCCGTGGTGGTGGGTTATCTTGTTGTTTATTCCAATTGTAAACTTGATTATGTTCCCTGTGGTATGGGTTGAAATCTTGCGAAGCTTTGGAAAAAAATCAACTTTCGATACTATTTTAGGGGTGGTAACCCTTGGGTTATACGTAGCCTTTATTAACTATGTAGGCGATGTAAAGTACCGCGAAAATAGATCGCTAAAACCCGATACAGAATCAGGTGAATTTCTCAGTTCTATTTTATTTGCGGTTGTAGTAGCAACCGTGATTCACACCTATGCGATCCAACCGTATACCATTCCAACCTCTTCGTTGGAAAAAACCTTGATGGTGGGTGATTTCTTATTTGTGAGTAAATTCCACTATGGTGCTAGAACCCCAATGACAACGGTTGCTTTGCCTATGGTACACGATACAATTCCGGGTACTTCCAAAAGATCGTACTTGAATAAACCGCATTTACCGTATTTTCGATTACCAGGATTCCAAAAAGTACAACACAACGACATCGTTGTGTTCAACTGGCCTGTCGATACTATTTATAAGTTTGGAGATCCCGTTAAACGCCCCGGGGTAATCAAACCCATTGACAAGAAAACCAACTACGTAAAACGCGCTGTAGGTTTACCTGGAGATAATTTGTCCGTAAAAGAAGGACTTGTATTTATCAATGACAAAGAATTACAACTTAATGATAGAGCACGTGTTCAATATAGTTATTTGGTAGAGACTGATGGTACGTTAGATTTGCGTGCAATCATTAGAGATCGCAATATTAGCGAAGCAGTAACCTATGTAAATCGACCGCATTACGGGGTGTTCTTCCAAGCATTGACAGATGCTGATGTGGAATATCTAAAAACGTTTAGCGCTGTAAAAGGGGTGATAAGAAGTCCGAATACAGCTCAACTTGGCCTATATGTACTGCCGAAAGGGTACATCTTCCCACACAACCAACCAACCTGGACGGAGAGTGATTTAGGTCCTATTCACATTCCTGCAAAAGGGGAAACCATCACTTTGACGGAAGAGAATTTACCGATGTATAAACGCGTGATTCGCGTGTATGAAAATAATGAGCTAGAGGTCAAAGACGGACAGATTTACATCAATGGGCAAGCGACCAATCAATATACGTTCAAACAAAACTATTACTTCATGATGGGGGATAACCGCAATAATTCAGAAGATAGTAGAATGTGGGGATTCGTACCCGAAGATCATATTGTTGGAAAACCCGTATTTGTATGGATGAGTTTGGATCAAGCAATTCCATGGTCCAAAGCCTTGGATAAAATACGTTGGGATCGCTTATTTATTACAGTAAACGGAAATGGAGAGCAAATTTCATACTTCCCGTATTTTGTCGTGATCTTAGTGGGGTGGGGTAGTTATAGTTTATACAAGAGAAGAAAAGATAAAAAGAATTCTAAGTTTTAGTAATGACCAATACAATTTTACTACATCCGACTTATTTTCCTTCTATAAGTCACTATGTAGCGATGGCTCAAGCAGCGGAACTTGTTTTTGAGGTAGAAGATAACTTTCAAAAACAGACTAATAGAAACAGAATGTATATTCACAGTGCTAATGGGATCCAAATGTTGAATATCCCCATCAAACACACCAAAGAAGGGGTATACCAAAAGTTTAAAGACGTAGAAATCGAATATGCTTTTGGCTGGCAAAAACAACACTTTAAGAGCCTAGAAGCCGCTTACCGCACTTCTCCATTCTTTGAGTACTTTGAAGACGATATACGCCCTGTTTTTGAAAAACACTATAAGTATATGTTGGACCTGAATTTAGAAATTCACGAAATCATTACCGCGTGTTTAGGAGTCACTTGGCCCTATGCTAAAACAGAAGAATACGTCAAAGAAATTCCAGCAGGATTAACCGATTTTAGAGGGTTAGCCAATGGTAAAAAAGACGTGAATCAATTTGAACCTTATGTTCAGGTATTTGACGATAAAAATGGCTTTTTAAACAACCTGAGTATTTTGGACCTGTTGTTCAACGAAGGACGAAATGCTGTAGACTATTTGAAAAATCAGCAATTGAGATAAAAAAAACCACCTATCAGGTGGTTTTTTGGTTTACAGTTAATCGGTAAATGGTAAATAGTAAATAGTAAATGGTAAATAGTAAATGGTAAATGGTAAATGGTAAAT
>JASLHL010000298.1 GCA_030152225.1 Flavobacterium sp.
CACAGTGGAAGGTTACTATTCCTTCTGCTTTTGTACCCGAAGAGCGAGCGCGAACCCTAGCCCTTGAAAATGCGTGTTTTAGTTTGTCGGGTTCGGCTCACAATCAGTTGGTGATTGAAGGACAGACCTATGGGCATATCTTTGATAGCAGAACAGGATATCCCGTAACAACAGCACAGGTAGGCGTAATTACACCTACAGCCTTTTTGGGCGATGCGCTATCTACAGCTCTTTTTGCTGTATCCAAACAAGATTTACCTTTGGTAACTACTCAATTGAAACGTCATTTTGACTTTGATTATTACCGAATTGAACACAATAAAAATAAATAAGCAACACCATGGTATTGATTCCTTCATTGAAGAAGAAGACCAAAGGGAGTGTCCTTGCACCTATTCAAGATGCCTCTCTTTTTTACCTGCCTTTACAAGCGTATCGCCATATCATGCACCCGTTGGTTCAACAGGGAGATTATGTGCGAAAATACCAACCCATTGCCGCTAGCACAGGCGTATTTGCGACTGTGTTGCATGCTCCCGTTTCGGGAACGATTGAAGGCTTTGTAGAAGTAGATGGACAAGCCGTTATCTTGTTGCGCAATGATTTTGCAGAAATAGCAACTCCTTTAAAAATAGTGGATATCACCACTCTCACCCTAGAAGGGTTTTGCACCCTCTTATTGGATTATGGTATTGTGGGGGCTGGTGGTTCACAATTTCCAACCCATTTAAAATACCGCCTACCTAAAGGAAGGATTGACACCTTGTTGTTGAATGGCGCCGAATGCGAGCCTTATTTGAGTGCAGATTTTATCGTCATGCAAGAGAAAGTAGAGGAGTTGCTGAAAGCAATCCAAGTGATACAATCCGTTTTGGGTGTTACCCGTATCCTATGGGCTATAGAAAAACAAAATAAGGTGTTGAAAAAGCGGATTCTCCAAGCGGCTGCGAAAGTAAATATGCAGGTGGAGGTCAAGCTTTTACCCAATAGTTATCCCCAAGGAGGAGAATTGCAATTGATTCGTTCCACGACGGATAAAGAGATTCACAAAGGAAGCTTACCTGCGGATCACGGTATTTTGGTCAATAATATTGCAACGATTTGGGCGATCTACCAAGCGCTGTTTGAAGGTAAACCCATGATTGAACGGGTCGTAACACTTGCTGGTATTAAGGGAACTTTTTCAGGAAATTACCAAGTAAAGGTGGGAACTCCCGTTGCCCATTTGGTTCAAGAAACAGCAAATACTTGGGATGCGAATAGTCAATGGGCTATTTTAGGAGGACCAATGATGGGAAAACACGTGCAATCGGGACTAACGCCTCTCCACAAGGGAGTAGGGGGTGTTTTACTACTAAAAAAGCAACCTCAAAATCAACAAAATTGTATCAAATGTGGCTGGTGTGTGGAGGTGTGTCCACAGCGATTAATGCCTTTGGAGTTCGTTCGACACAATCAAAATAATACCCTAGAAGCCTTGTTGAATCTCAACCTGAACGATTGTATCGAATGTGGTGCTTGTGCCTATATCTGTCCCAGTGATATTCCTTTGATGGAGCATATTTTTGAAGGAAAAACAAAAGTAGTAACCCCGTTGATTAAAAGAAATTAGATGGCTGTACATCCTTATATAAAACCGAGATTTGATCGATTGCAACTCGTTATGTTAGACGTAGTTATCGCTTTGTTGCCTGCTTTGTTTGTCGGGTGGATTGCCTTCGGTAATTTGCTGCTGTATCAAGTGGGGATTGCCCTTTTTACAGCTTTAGTCACCGAGTTTTGTTGTTCGTGGCTTTTCTTGGGTAAGAAGAATACGTTGGGCGATGGTTCGGCCGTTGTTACAGCCCTGCTGTTGGTCTGTACGCTTTCTCCTATCACGCCAGGGTATATCGTGGCTTTTGGCGCTTTTTCTGCTATCTTATTTGGTAAAATCGCGTGGGGCGGCTTGGGTAAAAACCGATTTAATCCCGCTTTAGTAGGAAGAGAATTTATGGCAGTTTTTTTTGCGTCTACGATGACCTCACCGTCGATTTGGGATACAAAGGCTAGCGTACAAACCCCTGAAACAACCTTGTTCTCTGCTTTGGACAATGCCTATGTTGGCGATTACTTGAGCAGTTTAGTGTATAAAACCAATGGTGCCTTAGGTGAGTATTCCATTCTTTGTTTGGTGCTAGGTGGGATTTATCTCCTCGTGAGAAATAGAATTAGTTGGCATATTCCCTTTGCTTTATTGGGCGTTTTTACGTTGAGCGCTTGGGTAGGAGCAGATGATTTGCGCTTTTCCCTTAGTGGTATTGTATTGGCAACTATTTTTATGGCGACGGATATGCCTTCCAGTCCAACCAACGCCAAAGGAAAACTATACTATGGTGGGATGATTGGTCTCGTCGCTTATCTCTTCCTTATCGGAGCAGTACGCTATGAATATATGTCGTATTCCATCCTCTTACTCAATGGCTTTTCTCCTCAAATAAGTCAAGTATTTCAACCAAGAGTTTGGGGACAAACCAAAAATCGCAAGAAAGAGGTAGAGGCGATCTTCTTGTTAACCCTGCAAATTTTAGCTACCGCATTAGCAATTATTACTTTATACTACTACGGATGGATTCCGTATGTCGTTTACCTCTATATCCTATACTGTATTGTCAAATTCAATTATTCATATGCAAAGCAAGTTCACCATGTTATTTAAAAGAAAAGAAATGAAAAAATATCTATATTTAGGGATAACCCTATCCGTTTTATTGTCTTCTTGTACACAAGAAACAAAGGTCGAACAAGTAGTTTACGAAGGAAGTGCCAAAGAAGCAATTATCGATAACTTACTCAGTCGTCGTGCGATTCGAAAATTTACGGATCAACAGGTAAGTCAAGATCAGTTGGATACGATTATGAAAGCGACTATTTATGCGCCAAGTGCTTTAAATAAACAAGCATGGGAGATTCGATTTATTCAAAACCCCAAGATTATTGCTGAGATCAATCAGCGATTCTTGACTTTTGCACAAGGGAAAGAATTCCAGGGAAGTGCAGCAAAATACCGTGAACCAGGGTTTAGTATTTCGCATCATGCCCCAACCTTTGTCGTTATTGCCACTGAAAAAGGTGCTGCTCATGCGCGATTAGATGCGGGAATTGCCCTACAAAACATACTTTTAAGTTCGCACGCATTAGGGTTGGGAACTTGTCCTTTGGGTACAATCGTTCCCATTTTAAATCTACCTGAAAATGCAGATTTACTGCGTCTGATCAATATTCCCGAAGATTATGAAGTAACGATTAATGTCGCGTTAGGGTATCCAGCAGAAAGTCCAACAGCACCTGTTCGCTATAGTGATAAAGTCAAGGTGATTCGATAGTTTACAGTTAATCGGTTTCATGCAAACCGCACAAAACGCGCGACGAGCAAACACCCATTTATCTCACCTAGTTTATATTTTGTTTGGGTGTTCGATGAATCTCAGCTTCGCGTCGATTTCCACTTCGTTGCGATTTCTCATCACTCATAACCAAAAAAAGGTTGGATCAAATCCAACCTTTTTTTTTACTTTTCAACTACATGATTTGTTGCTGTAACTACTTCCGTAGTGGATTCAACAACAGGTTCCGTAATTGGTTCCGTGATTTTTTGTTTAGGAGCTGCTGTAGTAGCATTTGTTTCTCTTGTAGCTTCTTTGAATTCCCTAATTCCTGTTCCAAGTCCCTTCATTAATTCCGGAATTTTTTTTCCTCCGAATAGCAATAAAGCGATTACAACAACAACTATAAACTCAGATGGGGCTACTCCTCCTAAGGGTAATGTAGTCATCAACATGGTTGAATTATTTTATGGTTGAGGAAAACAAATGTATATAAGGCTTAAATTGCGATAATGATATTTAACATAACTTTATTATTGGGTAAGTGTGGTTAATGGGGGGTTAGTGTAATGAATATGTAAAATATTAACAAATGAGCGTAAGAATAAAAGCTGTTTGTATTGAGTGGGTTTAGTAGTTGAGGTTGTTCTGTTTAAATCCTGCTAATATAAAAAAAACACGTTGTTGAATTTTAATTGACAGCCTCGTACAAGAGGGTTTAATTGTATCTTAGTTTGTGCCTTTTGCGTAGGATTCGATATAGGTGTATGGAGAAAAGAGAAAAATAAAAAAATAGCCTCAAAAATTTTTGAGGCTATTTTTTTATTTTTTCGGTGCATTTGCTACAAACATTTCTTTCACTTTGGCTACGCTATACCCTTTACCTTCTTCTAACGTTTCCGATGAGATGATATTAGTTACGTGGCCTGTGCCATCAATAACAAAGAAGAAGGGATACCCCAATCCTTTGCTATTTGGCGTATATTTGTCAAATACGGCTTTGTTTTTATTGTTTTTAGAATAGTTTAAGTGGTAATACACGAAATTTTCGTCTACTACTTGTTTCAATTCAGGTGTTTGTTGAACAAAATCATTGAAACGCAAGCACCAGATACACCAGTTTCCACCTGCTTGTACAAAAACGTATTTTCCTTCTTTACTCGCTTGAGCAATCAGAGCATCCAATTTGGCTTGAGCATCTTCCTCTTCATTGTAGGGTTTACTCAAGGTTTCTTTTTCTTGTTCAATTTGCTTTTTCAAGGCCACTGTATCGACTTCAGTAGGAGTAGTCGGGGTTGTTTCAGTTGCTTCTGGTGTGGATGGTGATGGTGTTGCTCCGTCTTTCTTACAGCTCATAAAAGCTAAAGTAGACAATAGGGTTACAACAAAGAGTATCTTTCTTTTCATAGTACACAATTCATTTGCTTTATACCCTACAAAGTAATGAAATTATGCGCAAACTGTATAGCTGCTTTCAGTTAATTTTATCCTAGTAAATGCGCTATCTTTTGGAATCTAGTTCCATAAATAGTCCAAGGATAGGAGAATATTGCGGAAATGTAAAGCCAATGTTTGGAATTGGTGTTGTGAATTATGAAATGGTTAAGGCTTTGATATAATGATTGTTATCTGTGTGGTTGTGTGTATTTTTGATCTGTGAAAAAGAAAAGAAGTAAACAATGATCTAAAGTTACAATTTACAATAACAATGGGCTAATTCTATTTTTTTAAGCGATTTTTTGAGAAAGCATACGGGCATAGTCCATGGAATTTCTCAACCTTCAGTTTTTTCTATTTATTGATCCCAATTTGTTACTATTTGTAGTCTGTGTATGTTGTAATTGTAACTTTTTTTTATTGACTTAACAGTGCAAATAACTTAATTATTTGAAAGAAAGATGAAACAGCAGTATAGACATGTATTAGCTTTGGGTTTGCAGGATTCTATCGAACAAGCACAAGCGAGATCTATTGGTAAAAAAACAAAGGGAATGGCAGCTTTGCAAACGCCAAAAGCCTTTCCACGTCCACAAGGGCATTGTTTGAGTGATACCCTATCCTTTGCAGGTTTACTCGTTAGTTTAACGCTTGTGGTGGCGATTGTGTGGAACTTTGAAAATTTCGATTGGACCACACGTGAGGTGGTATTTTTCTTTTTGGCTATGCTTATGGGATTAACTCCTGTCGTATGGGCGTATCACTTGTTGTATCCTCGATTTGATCGCAAGCGCGTACAAAAGGGAAAGCTAAAAGCTCAGGGACGTGTAGTAGCCATTGACCATGCAGGTAAGTTGATCCAGGAGGATGCACAACAACGCGCTTTAGTAGAGGTTTTTTATCAAGATAAACGCTATTTACTCGTAGCGAATCAACCAGGCTTATCCCTTCATCCGAATACTACGGTAACCGTTACTTGGCACAGTATTTCTCAGCTGTGTTGGATTCATGAAACGGCCTAATAAAACTCGATTTTATACCGGTTCACAAATTAAAAATACCTTTTGATCTCCTAGGGTTGTCGTAAAGAAAATATAACTTTCACCTCCCTCTTTGATCTTCCATTTTTTGCGTAATTCATCAACCTTTAAGGGGAAATTACGCACCGTAACATTCGCTTTTTGTTGTTGTAAATATTCTTTGGCTGTAGCTTTATTATAGGGCAAATGTTGCTTTATTTTAAAGCGCCTGCCCGAGAAGTTAACTAATGCCGTACTTGTGTATAACTGACTGTGCTGGTGTAATTTATCTACTTTGAAAATCGCACTGATTGCATTGAATTTTCCCGTTTTTAACAGGGCACTATTGGGCTCATAGAGATAGGTTTGCGGTGCTGCATACGTAGCTATACGGTCATCTGCTAAGTCTATTGCTATCCGCTGTTGTTCTGTTTTTGTTAGATTAACTGCTTGTAATTCAATCGCTCCCATATAGTCTTTTTCGATGATCCACAACAATTCTTTCACCTCATTTTGCAAGGCAACAATATGGATGGCTTTGACGTGTTTGAGCTCGCTAAGTCCTGCTTGAATATCCAAAAGGGGAGCCGTTTTGATTAAAATTGTATTCGAATGCGCCAGAAGTAAATCTAAGTGTTCTACGACATTAGGAGTACAATCACGTAGGAAAAACACTTTTTCCTTGCTTTGATTTCTTCGCGCTGGATCGAGGTAAATGTAGTCAAATTGTTCCTGTGTATTAGTTAGATATTCCAAGCTATCTCCTGTGATACACCTAATATTATCTTGTTGAAGCTGGCGGTAGTTGTGTTGTACAACAGCACTCAAATCAGGTTGTATTTCACAATGCGTTACCGCTTTAATTCGTTGCGCAAAATAGAAACAATCAATACCAAATCCTCCCGTCAAATCAATAAGGGAGTTTCCTTCCAC
>JASLHL010000318.1 GCA_030152225.1 Flavobacterium sp.
TAGACTAATAAAAAAAGCGAGTAGTTCACTACTCGCTTTTTTTATTACACGCTGTTGGCTATTGCCAACCACCGCCAAGTGCTTTGTATAATTGTACCCCATATTGGAGTTTGTTTAACTTTAATTTATTGAGATTTAACTCGTTATCTAACATGTTTTTTTGTGCATTAATGACCTCAATATAGGTAGCATACCCACTGTTGAACAATAAATTAGATTGTTTAACTCCCAAACGAGATGTAGTTACTTGCTCATCTGCAATCTCAATTTGCTCTTCGGTCGTTTTCAAGTTGACTAAGGCATCTGTCACTTCTGTCACTGCAGTATAAACCGTTTTTTGAAAGTCTATCTCACTCTTAGTACGCTCTATTTTAGCTACTTCAAAGGCCGTTTTTAGTTTGCGCTTATTGAAAATAGGATTGGCAACTTTTCCGATTAAACTTCCAAATAGAGAGCCGGGAATATTGAACCAATTTTCACCAAGCATGCTATTTACGCCTCCTTCTAAATTGATCGTTAGTGAAGGGTATCTCGCAGTTTGTGCTACACCAACGGCCGCATTCTTCGCTTTTAATTCCAACTCTGCGCCTTGTACATCGGGGCGGTATTGCAACAAGGCTAAGGGGAGTCCTGTACTACCTAGTTCTTCTTGTCTAACTTCGGTCAATTTAATTTCGCGTTCAATACTTGTTGGCAATTGACCTGTTAAAAGGGAAAGTGCATTTTCTTGAATAGCAATTTGTTGTTTTAACGATGGAATTAAGGCTTTTGCTACCAACATTTGGTTTTTCGTTTGTGTGATCGCTAAGGAGGTAATTTGTCCTGCATCTCGTTGTAATTCTACTATTTTTAACGTGTTTTTCGTTAATTCGTAGTTGGTTTGCGCCACTTCCATTTGGGCATCAAGGAGTAATAAATTGTAATATCCTTGTGCAATTTGTGCTATTAATTCAGTCTGAACCGCTTTACGCGCTTCTTCTGTTTGTAAAAAGCGAGCCAATTGTTCTGCTGTTTGACTTTTTATCTTGCCCCAAATGTCAATCTCCCAACTTAAGGCCAACCCAGAGGTATATTGAGCCGAATTGACATACATATTCGTAGGTGGTTCTTCGCCCTTGTTTTTGTAATAGTTTGACGAAGGAGTTCCATAATAGTTCGCTGAACGGTATTGATAGGCGACACTACCAACCTCTAAACCTAAGGATGGAAGCCATTCTAACTTGGCTTGTTTGGTGTTTTGTGCCGCTATTTCCAAGTTTTTAAGCGCATTTTGCATGTCAAAGTTATGAGACAATCCCTTGTCTATTAAACTCGTTAACTGCTCGTCTTGAAAGAAATCGCGCCATTTGATTGCCGATATATTCAGCGAATCTTCTACTGCTAAGCTATCCTTTTGTCCCCTGTACTGTTCAGGTAGGTCAAAGGTTGGCGTTTTGTATTTCGATTGAGGTGCACAAGCTTGAAACAAAGTCAAACCTGCACCCAATAGAACGACTAGGGTCAAATGCGATGTATTGCTTTTATGTATCATGCTCTTGTTTTTAATCGTTAGTAAATTTTGCTTTTAATCGCTCATCGATATTTTGGAAGATGACAAATAACACAGGAATAATAAAAATACCTGCTGCCACACCAAATAGCATACCCCCAGCGGCACTAAAACTAATGGAATGATTTCCTTGTGCTGATGGACCAACGGTAAACATCAAGGGAATTAAACCTGCAACGAAGGCAAAAGAAGTCATCAAAATAGGACGTAGTCTCATTTTAGCTCCTTCTATCGCTGATTCTACCACAGATAAGCCTTTTCTGCGCTGTTGAAGCGCAAATTCTATAATTAAAATGGCATTTTTCGCCAATAAACCAATCAACATCACCAAACCTACTTGGACGTAAATATTGTTTTGTAAGCCTGCTAAATTGACAAACAACGCAACACCTAAGATTCCAGTTGGTACGGTCAATAAGATGGCAATCGGTAAGAAGTAACTCTCATATTGCGCTGCCAAAAGAAAGTAAACGAAGATAATACTCAGAGCAAAGATGAAAATCGCTTGACTTCCAGAATCTTTTTCTTCCAACGACATGCCCGTAAATTCATACGAATAGTTTCCTGGCATTTTGCTCGTTACCTCTTCAATGGCTTTCATTGCATCTCCTGTACTGTACCCTTGCCCCGGATTTACTTTAACCGTAATGGCATTGTACAAATTATATCGACTAACTGTTTGTGGACCTAATACTTTTTTCAATTTTACCAACGTATTCGCTGGTAGCATTTCCCCATCCTTGTTTTTGACGTAAATTGAACTAAAGGATTGCGGGTTTTCTCTGTATTCAATATCCGCTTGCATGTATACGCGATATGTACGTCCAAAACGATTAAAATCTCCAGCTTTTACCCTTCCATAATAGTTTTTAATTGTATTCATTAAATCCTTAACGCTTACCCCTAAAGACTTAGCCTTGATGTAGTCAATCTCTAAGAGATATTGCGGAAAGTTTGCTTTAAACGAAGTAAAGGCAGTACCAATTTCTTCACGACCATTTAATTCTTTAATCACGTCATCTGCTGCTTGGCTGAAGGAAGTGAAATCACCCCCTAAGCGATCTTGTATAACGAATTCAATTCCACCAAAATCTCCAAAACCTTGAATCGTTGGACGCGGGAAAACGTTGAATGACGCTTCGTTGATTACCGATAAATCCTGTTGAATTTCATCGATGATTTGATCTATATTTTTTACTTTTCCTCTTTTTTTATACGGTTTTAAATTGATGTATCCCACAGCAAAAGAGGGGCTTGCATTTCCGTCAATGGTATTGTATCCCGATATAGCAGTCATGCCTTCAATGTCTGTTCTCTGTTTTAAGATACTATCGGCTTTGGCTAGAACAAGCTTTGTTCTCGCCAAGGAAGCACCTGGAGGCATCGCTAAGGAATACGTAATAAAACTGTCATCCTCTCTAGGAATAAAAGACGAAGGTGTTTTATACAAAAAGAATACCCCTAATCCGATGATGAGTACCAAACCTGATATTGCGACTTTTTTATTGCGAATTAACTTGCCGATCGTCGCTACGTATTTATTGGTAAACGAGTCAAAAGCCGTATTAAAAGCAAAGAAAAAACGGGCAGATACTCTTTTTATAGGATTCTTTTCTTTGTGTTTGGCCAATTCCTCTGCATGTGGTTGTTTTAAAAACAACGCACATAAGGCCGGACTCAGCGTCAAGGCATTAACGGCAGAAATTAGAATAGCAAAAGCTAAAGTATAAGCAAATTGCTTGTAAAAGATTCCCGCTGGGCCTTGCATAAAACCAACAGGCAAGAATACGGCAGACATCACCAAGGTAATGGAGATAATCGCACGAGTAATCTCACTCATCGTTTCGATCGTTGCTTCTTTGGCTTTGAGTCCCGTTTGATGCATTTTTTCGTGAATCGCTTCCACGACGACTATGGCATCATCCACCACAATACCAATGGCGAGTACCAAGGCAAACATGGTTAATACATTAATGGAGAAGCCCATTAAGTAAATAAAGAACAACGTACCAATTAACGAAATAGGTATGGCTATTGCAGGAATAATTGTCGATCTAAAATCTTGTAAGAACAAGTAAACGATAATGAATACCAAGAAAAAGGCCTCGAAAAGCGTTGTTTTTACCTGATTAATCGATTCGTCAATTTGATCTTTTACCGAATAGCTAATTTCATAGTGAATTCCCTTGGGAAAAGTTGTGGAAATGCGTTCCAATACTTTTCGCACGGCAATATCGATCTCTCTTGCGTTAGACCCCGAGGTTTGCGTAATGTTCATCGTCAAACCTGGAAAGCCATTAACGCTGTTGTCACTTCCTACGTTGGATGCGCCAAATTCTACACGGGCAACATCTTTTAGTAAAAGGACAGAACCATCGACATTCGTTTTGATGACAATGTTTTCATATTCTTCGGGCTGACTGAATCTTCCTCTGTGTTTCAGTGCCGTTTCAAATGCTTCTTCTGAAGTTTCCCCAAAGTTACCAGGGGCAATTTCAAAGTTTTGATCTTTAATTGACGCGATCACATCTTGAGGCGTTAATCCATACAAAGCTAATTTTTCTGGATTTAACCACGTTCGCATGGAGTAATCACGAGCACCTACACGTCCAACTGCCGCAACACCAGGAACGCGTAAGAGTTCTCTATTGATGTTAATTTGCGTAAAAGCCTGAAGGAAGGTTTCGTCATAAATTTCCTCAGGGTGATCGCTGTAAAAGTTAATGGTCATGATATTACCACTCTGACGTGGAGTTACCGAAATACCATTTTCATTTACTTCTGACGGCAGGTCACTTGAGGCTTTACTCACGCGGTTTTGTACGTTTACAGCCGCTTGATCGGGATCTGTACCTGCTTTAAAAAAAACATTGATCGTACCAGATCCACTATTACTCGCTTTGGAGCTGATATAGGTCATATTATCTACTCCATTAATGGCTTCTTCAATTGGAAGTAAGACACTTTGGGCTACGGTTTCTGCATTGGCTCCAGGATAAGAAGTCGAAACACTTACACTAGGTGGCGCAATTTCGGGAAATCGAGTAATGGGCAATAACGTAAGTCCTACTAGCCCAAGTAAAACGAACATGATCGAAATTACCGTAGCTAGTATCGGACGATTTATAATAGTCTTTAGCATATTTTTCAGTTTTAGTAGAGGTGAAAATAAAGAAATAGGGGGCGAATACTTAGTTCATCGCCTTTACATACATTCCTTCTGTTAGCTTGTCAAATCCCGTTTTGATCACGCGATCTCCAATGTGCAAGCCCTCTGATACGATATAATTAGTTCCAGATACCCCATCTAATTGAATAGATTGAAGCTTCACTTTGTCTTCTGAATCTAAAATATAGACAAAGGTTTTATCTTGAATGGCTGTAGTGACTTCCTGTGGAATTAAAATTACGTGTGCTTTTGTCTCTTGTAATTTAACTGTTCCTGTATTTCCAGATCGCATCACATCTTGAGAATTGGGGAAAGAAGCACGCAAAGAAATCGAACCTGTATTTCTATTTACTTGCCCGTTTACCATATCGACTTTTCCTTTTTCACCATACTCATGTCCATCAGCCAAGATTAAGGTAACCTCAGGAAGAATTTGTCCAGAGGAAGTAATACGCGTACCCTCTGTTTTTTTTGCGTCCTTTGTAAAATAAAGAAAGTCAGACTCACTCATACCAAAGTAAACATAAACTTCACTGACATCTGTTAGTACAGTAAGGGGTTCTTTATCGCCTTTACTCACTAAGTTTCCAATGCGTTTGGGCATACGACCAATGTATCCACTCACTGGTGCTTTGATGATGGTGTAATCTAAATTAATCTGTGCACTTGCCACTGCAGCAGTCGCTTTTGCTAAGGATGCTCTTGCGATTTCGTAGTTTGATTTGGCAGTTTCCAATTGCACTTCCGCAATCACTTCATTGTCAATCAACGGTTTTAAACGGTCTATTTCTAATTGCGCATTCTTTAATTTTGCTTTTTCAACATTTTCAGTAGCAATCATATTGTTTAACACCTCTTGATACGGTTGAGGATTAATTTGGAATAACGATTGTCCTTCTTGGACATAGGCACCCTCATCCACAAAAATCTTATCTAAAGTTCCTTCTACTTGTGGGCGAATTTCGACATTGATTTTTCCTTCAATATTTCCAATATAATCTTTAATCGTAATAGCGGTCGTTGTGTCAACTTGGATAATAGGTAATGCAATCGCATTTTCTCTTGGATCCAGTGTTTTGGAATTGCCAATGTTGCAGCTGTTAATCGCAACAAGTGTTCCGATTAGAAGCAAGGCTGCAAAACCAATAAAAAACACTTTTCGATTTGTTATCATTTTCATACTATTTATTTAATTGTTGTAGGTGATGAATTATTTCTTCGATGATAGTAGTTATTCAAGTAGAGTGCCAAAATAGTGGCAAAATGTAAATTAAAAAAAATCAAGAGTATAAATAATTGATTTTTAGGTTTTTATGTTTTTTTGAGTCATTGATAAATAAACGTTTTAAAAATAATGAATGGTAAAAAATCGTTGAAAGTTGGGGATGTGTTCTACAACTCTACATTTTATCCTATTCAATTTAGGAATAATTTTTGATTAAGGATGTAAATAATAAGCATAAAATTAACAATAAACAAGGGGAAGGAACGGTTTTATACGTCAAAAAATATGGGAATACCCCATATACAATAAGGGGATGGAGTGCTAAAAAGAGGAAGCTTTGCAAGCTCCACTTTTTGTATATTAAAATTATTGTGGTTATATTTATATATTCATCCGCAAGCTTTTTGGTTTTGTCAGGATGATTAATTCGCGCTAGACGAAGGTATAGTTGAAGGAATAACGAATAAAAAAGATAAATCCTTTGGCAATACAGCACAGTTTGGCAGTATTGTTTTTCTTAGTGGGTATGTCTTATGTGTTTTTTATCCCCTAGAACAGCCCCTCATAGTAGCCATAACTTGTGGATTTGCTTCTACATTTCTATCTGTTGGCAGCTTATACCTTGCAAATAGAAAAAGGCAAATAGAAAATAAATATATATTGTAGTGTTATAAAAAAGTTCAGTGTCTTCGGATACTGAACTTTTTTTATTGCTTTTTTTCATTTTCTTCGACAAAAAAGATCGATTAGAAAAGGTTTAAAGGGAATTTCATTCAATATGCACCTAATTTAGGATATAAAAGAAGATAAGGAATACATTTTGTACCTGCATTGAATGAATTTTAAACCGAAGTAGGAGAGATGTTGACAAAAATATATGGAAGTGCTGTTTTTGGAATTGACGCAACGACAATTACAACAGAGGTAAATGTAGATCACGGGGTTGGTTATTATTTGGTTGGATTAGCTGATAATGCCATCAAAGAGAGTTCCTATCGAATTGCTGCAGCTTTATCCAATGTAGGGTATCGGTTACCAGGCAAGCGAATTACCATCAATTTGGCTCCAGCCAATATGCGAAAAGAAGGATCAGCCTATGATTTACCTATTGCTATGGGTATTTTAATTGCTTCAGATCAAATCAAAATGCGCCTCAATGAGGCGGACTATATCATCATGGGGGAGTTATCGTTAGATGGGGCATTACAGAGCATTAACGGCGCCTTGCCTATTGCAATCAAAGCAAAAGAAGAAGGATTCAAAGGTATTATTCTCCCCAAAGAAAATCAAAAAGAAGCTGCGGTTGTCGAAGGGTTAGCTGTTTATGGTGTGGATACTATTGAAGAGGTTATTGCTTTTTTTGAAGGAAGATGTGTACTCGAACCCTATCAGTTGGATTTTGCATGTGATGTGGCAAACCAAGAAGAGTATCTTGATCGGGATTTTAAAGATGTCAAAGGGCAAGAAAGCATCAAGCGCGCCATGGAAATAGCCGCATCAGGAGGGCATAATATTATTTTAATCGGTCCACCTGGTTCAGGAAAAACGATGCTTGCCAAACGACTGGCGAGTATTTTGCCTCCCATGACGTTAGCGGAATCCTTAGAAACAACTAAAATTCACAGCGTGGTTGGCAAAGCGAAAGACAAGGGGTTGATTCGCGTTCGTCCCTTTCGCAATCCGCATCATACCGCATCATCAGTCGCTTTGGTTGGGGGAGGTAGTTATCCACAACCAGGTGAAATCTCCCTTGCACATAATGGCGTACTCTTCTTGGATGAGTTGCCCGAATTTAAACGGGAAGTTTTGGAAGTGATGCGCCAACCCTTAGAAGATCGAGAGGTAACCATTTCTCGGGCTAAGTTTACCATTACCTATCCTTCTTCTTTTATGTTAGTTGCCAGTATGAATCCCAGTCCGAGTGGATACTTTCACGAACCAGGTGCTATGAACCAATCAACTCAAGTAGAAATGCAGCGCTATATCAATCGAATATCAGGCCCTCTATTGGATCGCATTGATTTACATATTGAAGTGACACCTGTACCTTTTGAAAAACTAGCTGAAAAGCAATTGGCAGAACCCAGTGAAGTAATTCGACAACGCGTTATAGCAGCGCGGAAAAAACAAATTCAACGGTTTGCTGATCATCCAGGAATCCATTACAATGCCCAAATGTCTACTGCCTTATTGCGCGAATATTGTGCGCTAGAACCTGCTTCTTTAACTTTACTCAAATCCGCCATGGAACGATTGAATCTATCTGCTCGGGCCTATGACCGAATTTTAAAAGTAGCCCGAACTATTGCCGATTTAGATAACCAAGACGGGGTGCTATCTCATCACATAGCGGAAGCTATTCAGTATCGAAGCTTGGATCGAGAAGGGTGGTTTTGATGAGTTAAGGGTTATGAGTTAAGGGTTATGAGATGAACCGCGCAAATAACAAAACTCCTTATAACAGAAATTCTTTTTATTATTGAAAAAACTCTCATTACGTTCACTCATCACTCATCACGCTTCTTCTATATTGTATCCAATAATTTGCTTGTATAGCGTAAAGTAGATGGAGAATAAATACGGCAACGTAATTAAGATTCCCACGACAAAGAAGAATAATCCAGAAAATACTAAAAAGTAATTGAGGACTACCGTTAAGATAATCGGAATAGGTTGTTTATTAACGACTTGTATACTTGTTTTGATTGCTGCTAAAGGCGTCATACGACCGAAAATAATTAGGGGCGTTGCAAATAGCGTTAAAATATTGATCAGCCAATTGATGATGACCGATACCATTTCGAGTTGGTATTCTTTAAGTAATACAGAGAAAACGGTAAAGAATAAGGTAATGAGTCCCTGAGCGATAAAAACATACAATCCTCTAAGGCTAAAAAAGTATTTAAAAACACTTAGAAAGCGCGGTGTTTGCCCTAGGGCAGCTTCTGCATTAATCTTGTAAAAACCGGCAATGAGAACACTGGCCAAAGCAGAAAAAAGGACTGCGGCAAGTAGATAGTAATACAAAAGGGGAGGTTGAGTGAGTTGATTGGTCAATTGCAACAATTGCTCTTGGATTTCTGCAGGACTAGCTGTTTCCTTGATATCGGTTATTTGCGTTAGGGCAATGGACCCCAAAAATGAAACAAAAAAGAAGGATAACAAGAGGCTTACAACAACAAGTAAGAGCGTTTTTTTGTAGTACATCGCGGCTTCGCGCATCACTAGAAAGGGCTGAATGTTATATCCTTCGTCTTTTATTCTTTGAATTGTTTGTTTTAAATGATTCATTCGTTTGTTTAAAGTGTGTTATTATTTGATGAAATCGAAGGTATTGCCTTGGTGGATGTCTCCGGTTTGGTATCCTTTCAAAAACCATTCCTTGCGTTGTTTGGAGGTACCATGGGTAAAAGAATCGGGATTTACGTGTCCAGATACTCTTTTTTGAATGGCATCATCACCAACGGCTTGTGCAGCACTTAATGCAATATCGATATCTTTGGGTTCTAAAAATTTTTGTACGTGTTTAGCCCAAACACCAGCATAAAAATCCGCTTGGAGTTCCTGAGCTACTGAAAGTTTATTGGCTTCTTTTTTGGATAAGCGCTGCTGTTGTTCCCATACTTTGGCATTGGTTCCCATTAGGTTTTGGATGTGATGGCCTACTTCATGGGCGAGTACATAAGCAATAGCGAAGTTTCCTTTCTCAGCGCCAAAACGCTGGTGAAGTTCTTCAAAGAAGCGCAAGTCTATGTAAATTGTTTGATCTGCCGGACAATAGAACGGACCTACACTGGCTGTGGCATGACCACATTCGGTTTGCACTTCATCGTCAAAAAGATTCAAAGTAGGCTCTTGGTAGATTTGCCCCATTTGATCAAAAATGCCGTGCCATACATCTTCTGTATAAGCAAACATATACGAAATCATTTTCCCCATTTCCTTTTCTTCTGAAGAAAGGGTACGTGTTTCTACTTGCTCTGTTGAGTTTCCTTGATTTAATTGTTCTAAAACTGGTGCAATTTGTTGCCCTGTTTCACCGCCAAATACAACGAGTAACATCGCGATGATTCCTATTAATCCACCGCCAATAGCCGTTTTACCAGCCATTGATTTTCCTCTATTGTCTCGTACGTTTTTGCTTGGTCTACCGTTTTCCCATTTCATAAGAGATCCCTATTTTTTCGTAAATGTATGAAAAAAGATAGAGATTGGAAATGGGAGATTGGAAATGGGAGATGGGTTGTACTTACAACTTACAAAGTACAACGAGCATCTACCATCTCCATAAAAAAAGCTTCCCTCGGGAAGCTTTTTTTTATGCCATTGTAGTGAAGACGTTTTGCACGTCATCATCTTCTTCAATCTTTTCTAATAATTTGTCTACATCTGCTTGTTCTGCTTCTGATAGTTCTTTTGTAACTTGTGGAATACGGTCAAACCCTGAAGATAAGATTTCGATGCTTCTGCTTTCCAATTCTTTTTGGATTGCACCAAAACTTTCAAAAGGAGCATAGATCATAACACCATCCTCGTCTTCAAATATTTCGTCGATTCCAAAATCGATTAGTTCCAATTCAAATTCTTCTAAATCTCTGTTAGGGTCCGTAGGGATTCTAAAGTTACAGGTATGATCGAACATAAATTCTACCGAACCTGAAGTACCTAGGGTACCGTTACACTTGTTGAAATAACTTCTGATATTGGCAACAGTACGGTTGTTGTTATCTGTAGCACATTCGATTAAGAAAGCGATTCCATGTGGACCATAGCCTTCGAACATTACTTCTTTATAGTTTTCGGTGTCTTTATCCGTTGCACGTTTTATTGCACGCTCCACGTTTTCTTTCGGCATATTCGCTGCCTTCGCGTTTTGCATGACTGCACGTAATCGAGAGTTTGTTTCAGGGTTAGGTCCGCCTTCTTTAATAGCCATTACAATATCCTTACCAATTCTCGTAAACGTTTTTGCCATAGCAGACCAACGTTTTAGCTTACGTCCTTTTCTAAATTCAAACGCTCTTCCCATAATAATTTATAACTTGATTTAATTGTGCAAAAATAAAAGATAAAAAAAATATATCATAAAAAAGAGGGGCTTATTTTAAGCCCCTGATTTCTGATTGAATTATTTTTTGTAAAAGGGTGTTTTCACCACTTTTGCTTCAACGTCATTTTTTCTAATGCGGATATAGATTGCGCTACCTTCTGCTGCATGCTCCAGCGTAACATAGCCCATTCCGATTCCCTTTCCTAAAGAAGGTGACATCGTTCCAGAGGTAACTTTTCCGATGATCGTACCAGCTGCATCTACAATTTCGTAGTCGTGTCTTGGAATTCCTTTTCCTACTAATTCGAATCCTACTAATTTATTTTTCAGACCCGCTTCTTTTTGTGCTTTTAAGATATCAGCGCTGATGAAGTCTTTGGTGAATTTAGTGACCCAACCTAAACCAGCTTCTAATGGTGAAATTTCGTCGTTTAGTTCATTGCCATATAAGCAATATCCCATTTCTAAACGCAGTGTATCACGAGCCGCTAATCCGATGGGTTTGATTCCCCAATTAGCACCCGCTTCGAATACTTTATTCCAGATCATTTCGATATCCTCGTTTTTCGCATAAATTTCAAAACCTCCAGAACCTGTGTATCCCGTTGTAGAAATAACCACATCTTTCGCACCAGCGAAAGTATCAATTGTAAAGTTGTAGAATTTAAGTTCAGTTAAATTTACCGCTGTTAAGCTTTGCATCGCTTCAACTGCTTTAGGCCCTTGAATAGCTAGGATAGAATAACTATCAGATAAGTTTTCAATCGTTGCATTTACATCATTATGTTGGTTGATCCATGCCCAATCTTTATCGATATTCGAAGCATTAACCACCATAAGGTATTCACTTTCATTTACTCTATACGTGATGATATCGTCAATTACTCCTCCTTTTTCATTTGGAAAGTAACAGTATTGTGCTTTTCCATCTACTAGCGTAGAAGCGTCATTTGAAGTAACTTTTTGGATTAATGGCAATGCATTTGGACCAGATAGTTTGAAAATTCCCATGTGCGATACATCAAATACGCCCACACCATTTCTAACTGTTTCGTGTTCTGCATTTACACCCTCATATTGAACAGGCATTGAAAAACCTGCAAATGGAACCATTTTAGCTCCTAAACCTTCGTGAATGTGATTTAAAGTTACTTGTTTCATCGTGTTGTATATCAATTATAATAATAGCGCTAAAGTAAACTAATTTTATTGGATTTGAAAATAGGAATTTATGTTCAATAAATACACGCTGATATTGAGATATTTATAAGATAATTAAGATAAAATTCGATAGTTTGTGTGCGAATGCTGTATTTTTTTTGAATTTTTGAAAAATACTTTTAAGCTTGGTTTTCAGCTCGTTAGGTTGTATCTTTGCGGTATATTTAAATAAAATAGAAACTATGGAAAAAGGATTAAAAATAGGCGCAATTTTATTGTTATTAGCAGGGATGCTAAGCTTGCCACAAGATTTTTATGAATTGACAAAATTCATCTTAATTGCATTATTCGGGATCCTAGCTTACAATTCACATGTGGAAGCAAATATTAAAGGTACAGGATTGTATATTGCTTTAATTATTTTGTTTCAACCTTTCGTTCCGCTTCCATTTGGAGCAACAGTATGGATGGTATTACACGGTGCAATCGTAGCTTTTCTAGCTGTAACCTTATTTACTACGAAAAGTAAGCTTAGCAAAGCTATTTAATGAAAAGTTAAAAAACAAGAAATATTTTAAAAAAAGTCATTCGCTTTGCGAATGACTTTTTTTTTGGACAAGGGAAAGGGGAGAAGGGTGATTTTTTTTAATAAAAAGACAATTCGCTGGTTTTTTACTCGGTGTATCTCACCTAGTTTATATTTTGTTTTAGTGTTCGATGAACCTACACTTCGTTTCGGTGTATCTCACCTAGTTTATATTTTGTTTTAGTGTTCGATGAACCTACACTTCGTTTCGGTGTATCTCACTGCGTTTACATTTGTTTTGGTGTTTGATGAATCTATAATTTGTTCTTTGTGCGTATTAACGTACACAGATCACTTCTCACCACTCACTTCTCACCACTCACTTCTCACCACTCACTTCTCACCACTCACCAATCATTAATTTTTTCTGTTTTATATGTTAAATAGAGGTTTTTAAAAATTGTAAGTCTTGTTTTTTTGCTAATATTTGATTTTTTTTATAATTTTTATATTAAAATATTTTATTATTAGTTTTTTTTAGTATATTGCATAGGGTAAATAAATGTATTACTGTATTTTTTATTAGTTGTTAAAAATGAGTATTTAGTCGTTCTTTTTTACTTTGTGGGGACTTGGTTTTAGAATTGAACAAATACGAAAAAAACAAAAGAGGCTGTCTGTTTAGATAGCCTCTTTTATTTTTAAGTGATTGGTGAATCGTAATCTATAAACCGTCAACCGTTCATTGTCAACTATATTATAACGTAGTGTTTTTCAGGCGCAATGAGTTGGCAATAACCGAAACCGAACTAAAGCTCATCGCTACAGCAGCAATCATGGGAGATAATACAATGCCAAAAACGGGGTATAAAATACCTGCAGCAATGGGAATACCAATACTGTTATATACAAAGGCAAAGAATAAGTTCTCCTTGATGTTTTTCATCACGTTATGACTCAAACGAATCGCTTGGGGGATTTTGTCAATTTCTCCTTGTAAGAGGGTAATTTCCGCGCTTTCAATCGCCACATCTGTTCCAGTCCCCATGGCAATACCTACATTCGCTTGGGCAAGGGCAGGAGCATCGTTAATTCCATCACCAGCCATAGCGACAATTTTTCCTTCACTTTGCAGTTTCTTAATTGCATTGAGCTTATCTTCTGGTAGTGCTTCCGCAAGAAATTGTTGAATCCCCAATTGTTTCGATACCGCTTGGGCTGTATTGTGATTATCACCCGTAATCATGATTACCTCAATACCTTGTTGATGTAGTTTTTCAATGGTAGTAAAGCTCGAAGCTTTGATCTTATCATGCATGACAACATATCCGAGTACCGTATGGCCTTCCGCAATATAAGAGATCGTTTTCCCCTCTTTTTGGATGGCAGTAACTTCCGCGCGTAATGCGTCGCTTATTGTCGCTTGTAAAGATTCCATTAAGGCTGCATTTCCTAAGGAAATTCGTTTTTTATCCACGACCCCTTGAATTCCTTTACCCGTTACACTGGCAAATAGTTTTACAGGCGTTAGCGTCAGTTGTTTTTCTTTTGCTGCCTGAGTAAAGGCCAAGGCTAAGGGATGCTCGCTATTTTGATTTAAGGAGGCGGTAAGATGTAATAAAGCCGTTGCATCATAGTCTGTATGCGTTGATACGATCTTTTCAATGGACGGTTTTCCTTCTGTAAGCGTTCCTGTTTTATCCGTAATTAGAACATTAATTTTATTTGCGGTTTCAAGTGCTTCTGCATTTTTGATTAAGATTCCATTTTGAGCTCCTTTTCCGATGCCCACCATAATCGACATGGGGGTTGCTAAACCTAAAGCACAAGGACAAGCGATAATTAATACCGCTAATGCATTGATAAACGCATAGGCTAGTTTCGGTTCAGGACCTAAGAATTTCCATAAAAGGAAAGTTGCAATGGCAATGAGAATTACGGTAGGAACAAAATAAGTCGATACCTTATCTGCCAATTTCTGAATTGGTGCACGGGAGCGACTGGCGTTGTTGACCATCTCAATAATTTGCGCCAACAAAGTGTCTTTTCCAACCTTTTCTGCTTGCATAACAAAAGAGGTGTTGCTGTTGATGGTTCCCGCCACAACTTTGTCCTGCTTCGTTTTTTCTACGGGAATAGGTTCTCCCGTAATCATGGACTCGTCAATAGTTGCCTGTCCTTCGAGAATGATGCCATCTACTGGGATTTTCTCTCCCGGTTTTACGCGTAACTTATCGTGTTTTAAAATAGCATCGATGGCTACTTTTTCCTCTACATTGTCCGCGTTGATACGCGTTGCTTCTGTTGGAGATAGTTTGAGGAGCTCTTTAATGGCGGTATTGGTTCTACTGTGTGCCTTAGCTTCCATCACTTGTCCTAACATCACCAAGGTTAAAATCACCGCTACGGATTCAAAATACAGGTGGATGCCATGTTCGCCTTTAAAGTCTTCGGGAAATAAATTGGGAAAAAAGAGGGCAACCACACTAAATAGTAATCCAGCGGCTCCTCCCAATCCAATTAAGCTAAACATGTTGAGATTCCACGTTTTAAAAGAAACCCAAGCGCGTTGGAAAAACGTCCAACAGATGTACACCACGGGAATCGTAAAAATCAATTGGATGTAATTGTTGAGTTGCATGGGAATAATCTTGCCAATCGGATCACCAGGTAACATACTTCCCATCGATAGAATGAAAACGGGTAAAGTAAAGAGAATGGCAAATTTTAGTTTGCGCAACATATCGGGATAGGTGGTGTCCTCGGGTTCAATACTGATGGTTTTAGCAACTAAATCCATCCCACAAACCGGACAACTCCCCGGTTCATCATAGGTTTTATCCCCCTCACATAGCATCGGACAATAGTAAACGGTTTGTTTGATTTTTGCTGCGGGAATTTGTTCCAAATTCATTCCACAAACCGGACAACCGACATTGCTATCGTAGACCTTATCGCCTTCACATAACATCGGACAGAAATATTTACCCGCTTTATCTGCCATATCAGCTGGAATCTCTTGATGAAAGTGATCTTCCTCACTCAATTCCACAGGAGGTAGTACTTCTTCTGTTCCATCTGCTTGGGTAATAACTTCTTGTAAGATATACTGTCCCTTTTTAAGGAGGGCTTTTTGTAAAGTTAAGGTATCAATATCGTGATGTAAATCGAGAGTTGCTTGTTCGTGCTCCAATGAAACTTCAGCCTGCACACCCTTAATCTCGTTTAAGGTATTTTCTACTTTGGTTCGACAACCATTGCAGCTCATTCCACTTACTTTGTATACTTTTTTCATGCAATTAGGTGTTTTTTTAAAACACTAAGTTCGCTATTTTGTGGAGATTAAACGTTACATAATTTTTGTAAAGGGTTATATTTTTTTAGTTTATGGTTTACGACAGTTCGCGCAAAGCACAACGAGCAAATAACAAATAATAAACAAAAAAACTTCTTATCACAGAAGTTTAGTTTACGCTTTACCTTAGTTTAGTTCGCGCAAAGCACAACGAGCAAATAACAAATAATAAACAAAAAAAAACTTCCTATCACAGAAGTTCTTCTTTTTATTGAAAAATCACTACTCACCACTCACCATTCACCACTTTATCTCACCTAGTTTATATTTTGTTTTAGTGTTCGATGAACCTACACTTCGTTTCGGTTTCCACTCACCACTCACCATTCACCACTCACCATTCACCACTCACTACTCACTATTTCGTTATTTCATTCCAAATCACGTCATCTGGAGTAGGAGCTACAATCGTCAAGATTTCTTTTGTTACGGGATGAGTAAAGGTCAAGGCACGGGCATGCAGGTGAATACCACCATCGGGATTACTTCGATCAGCGCCGTATTTAAGGTCACCTTTGATAGGACAACCTACGGCGGCTAACTGACAGCGAATTTGGTGATGGCGACCCGTATGCAGATCCACTTCAACTGCTGAATAGGTTTTGAGTTGATGAAACAGTCGATACGTTAATTTGGCCTTTTTGCTGTTGGGTACTTCTTTGTTATGTGCTTTAGAGGTATTGTTTTTTGGGTTTCGCACCAAGAAATGTTCCAGTGTATCTTCCACTTTAGGTGGAGCATCTTTGACAACCGCCCAATAGGTTTTTTTTGTTTCTCTATTCTTGAACGACTCATTTAAACGCGTGAGTGCTTTGGATGTTTTGGCAAATACCACAAGTCCAGAAGTCGGACGATCCAAGCGATGAACCACACCTAAATAAGCGTCTCCAGGTTTATTGTGCTTTTGCTTTAAATAGATCTTGATGCATTCGCTTAGCGGCATATCTCCCGTTTGATCGCCTTGTACGAGGTCGCCCACGCGTTTGTTTACCACAATAATATGGTTGTCTTCGTGTAGGATTTGTAAATTATCGGGAGTAGTAACAACTTTCATACGGTGAATTTTAAAACAAAAATATCCTTTTAAACCCAGATTAAGCGATAGACATATAAAGAAAAGTAATTATACAAAATAGGTCTGAATTAGCAATAAAAGCATACTATAGTATGGTTCTAGAGCTAATGAAAACGCTATGAAGTAGAAATACATTGCAGTATTTGGCTAATGATTAATCTGGGTTAAATCTAAAAGGATATTTTTGTGTGTATTTTTTGTGAAAAATAAAACTTAGTACTGTTCATTTTCATTTGGAAAATCAACTGATTTTACGTCATCTACATATTGAGCGACAGCGTCTTTCATTTGATCAAAGATGTTCAAGTAACGACGTAAGAATTTAGGGTTGAATTCGTGGGTTAATCCAATCATATCGTGGATCACCAATACTTGTCCATCCACGCCGTTTCCTGCGCCAATTCCAATTACGGGAATCGAGATACTCTCCGCTACTTTTTTCGCTAAACTCGCTGGAATTTTCTCTAATACCACGGCAAAACACCCAATTTCTTCTAACATTTTAGCGTCACGCATCAATTGTTCGGCTTCTTCGTCTTCTTTTGCTCTTACGGTATATGTTCCAAATTTGTAGATGGATTGAGGCGTTAAACCCAAATGTCCCATTACGGGAATTCCCGCATCTAAAATGCGTTTGATTCCTTCTTTAATTTCAACACCACCTTCCATTTTCACACCATGTGCACCACTTTCTTTCATAATGCGAATCGCAGAACGCAAGGCTTCTTTTGGATCCGATTGGTAAGAACCGAAAGGTAAATCCACCACAATAAGCGCTCGATCTGCACCTCGTACTACCGATTGTGCATGGTATATCATTTGATCTAGTGTAATAGGTAAGGTCGTTTCATGTCCAGCCATAACGTTACTAGCGGAATCTCCAACTAACATAACATCAATTCCACCAGCTTCTAAAACTTTGGCCATTGAGTAATCATAACAAGTAAGCATTGATATTTTTTCTCCGTTGGCTTTCATATCAATCAGCGACTTTGTTGTCACTTTTTTATAATCTTTCTTTGCTACTGACATTTGTTGTTTATTTTGTAATTCCTTGTAAAAGTAGAGTAAAAAGACTTGAAATAAAAAAATTAGCAGTAATAAATCAATTCTATTCGCAATAACTCATTATTGTAGAACTCAAAACTGTAGAGAACATCGTCTACCGCAATGTAATAGGTATGCGTCAAGGGCTCAATAAGTGTGATCAATCCTTTGGCTAATTTTAGAAATACCTGTTCCGTGGTATACTGTTCCATCAATTGATTGTCGATGATAAACCCATTTTTATTAATCATGTCCATTTTGCGCACTTTATAGGTATGCTCTAGGTCATGCGTAATGAATTCAGCCGAGTTAAAAAAGGAATTCACTTCATAATCCCCCAAGGCACAATCTTCTAAATTAGCCGACTCATCAAGGGGATACCCAATATAGGTGTGAATCCAATCGATATCAAAACCATCTTTAGGTTCAATTTTTTCATTTAGTGCAAAGCCAAATTGACGTTTTTTGATCAATTTATTCACTTTGGATGTATCGCCTTCTTTCGGTTTGGATTTCAAGGCTTCTAGTTGCAGTTTCAACAGTTCCACTTTTTCCGTTTCATCCTGTTTGGTTGCGAAGTCAATATAGAGTTGAATGGCTTTTTGCGTTGCTGCGTCTTCGCTATTCCACCCCAATTCGAGGATGCGCTCTGCGTATTTGCGTTGCTCACTTGCTTCAGTAGCTGCTTTATACGCTTGGATTAACTCATTCATCACGGGGCGTTCGCCTAAAAACTGTGCGGAAATATACCCATAGCCTTCTAAGTAGGGAATGGGAACCCAAGCATTTTTGTCGTAAGGATAAAATTCAATAGGCACCGCAGTTCCGATTAAAACCGTACCCAATACACTAGCCGTACTGCTGGGATATTCGCGCACTTTTAGACCTGCAGCGGTAGTAAAAAGGTGAGGAGACCCATAAAAGTCGTCCATTTCAATGATAGGTGCAGGCGCTTCGGGTGCATCTTCTGTATAGTACTCCTTTAGATTTTGGGTATCGACAATATAAAGCGGACTTTCATAATCGCGATCGACTTGTACCAAACGCTTGTTGATCTTTTCATAGTAAGAGAGATGAGCGTTGGAAATAAAAATTCCCGCTTTTTGGGTGGCCGCTTTGTCCTTGTAAGCCTCGGTGGGCTTGGTGGTGTAAAGCGTAGGGGATTGTGCTGCTGCTTGTAAGGTAAAGCAGATAAGCAAGGCTTGAACGAGTGTTTTCATACGGTTGTTCTGTTATTCAATATCGTTTAATTGAGGGTGTAAAATTGATAAAAAAAACAAAGCTCAACGCAGAAAAATACACAGGGGTGGTGAATTTCACTATTTCTGGGGAGAAGGATTGCGCTTGCGGTTTAACTGTTAATGATTTACAGCAGCATGCTCTTTTCAATAGCCTAGATTGTATGAGAATATTGTTTCGGTTGTGTTTTTATTGGTAAATAGTCTATCTTAGATTATAGTAAGTAATAGTAGCTAGGTTGTTTTATACCTATAGATGCAGGAGTTGCAATAGCTAACAGTTGAGTTGAATTTCTAGAGAATAATAGATATCAATGGCTGGACTTACTGAAGTAGTAGAAAGAATTACAAGATAAATTTATATGTGGATAGATCATAACGTAGAATAATAAGGCTATGAAAACAGTACTTACCTTACTTATAATAGGATTTTTTTTTATGGGTTGTCAAAAATCTGAAAAAGAAATAGCAGGTATCTATTTAAAGTCTCCTTCAGTAAATGTAATAGATAGTTTATTTATACCAACAGATTGCAATATACACAAGTTCATGCACGTAAAGTATATCAGTATAAACAAGTTTTTTACGATAAGAAGACAGGTAGGTTGCTTTTTGTAAACAAAGGAAATTGGTGGTTAGATAATGGAGGAATTGTATTTATGGATTTCTTTTTTGATGTTGACAATGATCCGTCTGACTATTCATATTCTAGTGAGGCAATTAAAAATACTTTGATTATGTTTAGTTCTTCTTTTGAT
>JASLHL010000123.1 GCA_030152225.1 Flavobacterium sp.
ATGTTTCACCTAACCAACCCGCTTCTTGATTTAGTCCTGTATACACTTTGATAAAATCTATTCCCGGAAGGTTGACTTTATTTCCATTCTGATCTACAGCCCAATCGATATCAATGGTCGATCCTTCTTGTCGATTCGGATAGTTATCTGCATAGCCCCAAGCAAAGGGTTTTAACTGCCATCCACTCTCTGTTTCATCTTCATTTATCGCATTAGTTGGCAATAGTGTTCCTTCAAATCGCAAAACCTCCGTTTTGACCCATTGTGGATAATAACTTTGATGGTGGAATTTATTTTTCTTTTTCCAACCGTTATTCCCTTGGTTATCCTCCCATCGAATGTATTGTTCAATCTCTTCTTGACTATCGTCCAGCGCTTTAGCAGGCTTGTAATATACAATCTTATACTTGGCTTTCACCCTTCCTTTTTCATGCTCACTTCCTGCAATTTCAAACCATTCGTCCGCATCGGGAATACCATTTTTATTTGCGTCATACGCCACTAAAATCACGCCTGGTTCTGCGTTATTAGCAAATGCATTACCCAATATTCTAAAATCTCGCTTTCCAGGAACATTGGCAATGGTATGATCAAAACCAAAAACCACATAACCTCCAAACCCTCCTAATGTAATGACTGTATTATTTTGTAAAGCTTTTTCTGCTTTAATTCTCATGCTTTCAACTGTATCTCCTTCTTCATATAGCGGGAGTTTATTAACAAACTGTCCAAATGCTGGTGCATACTCCAATACCTTGGTTACATTCGATTTATACTCTTTCGGATCTTTCTCCTCTGTTGTATTATCGCTTGAACAACTAATCGTGGTACTGAATGCAATACTTACTAGCAACGCTATTCCACTATTTCTTTTCACACGTTTCATTTTCCCTTGCTCTTGTTATCTCTTCTCATTTCTATTGCACTTTTTAGATTATTTTTCTTAATAAATGCAAAGTGTGCTGGGACATTACCCGCCATTACTTTCCATTTTAACACTCCTTTAGCAGATAAACAGTAAATATAACCATTTCCAATATAATCTTGTGCATCTGTTAAGAAAATTTCTTTTGTTTCAGGATTTACCATAATTCCATAAGGCATTAACAGCTGCTCTTCTGTACCATCCGTGCTTATCGAAGTTCGAATTATTTGTTTTGTATTGGTATTTAAAAGTCCATAAGAAATTGTACTATTTCCTGTATCAGTTTGATAGCTAGAAGTATAATAGTACAAAACATCCTCGTCAATCGTCATATTAGACACGGGAATAGCTAGTTTTTGTTTTACTTCATCCACTTTTGAATCAATCACATACAAACTAGGAAGAATCTCTTTGTAATTACCTCTTGCACTGACATAGACATCTCCATTCGCATCCACTTGCATGCGGTGTAAATTCGGTGCGACTTCTATTTTCTTTAGCTCAGTAAAGGTGGTTAAGTCAATTACAGACACCGTTGTATCATAGTTTGGCTCTCGATAACCTCCCGAATTCGCTACATATAATTTATTGTGATAGGTTACCATTTCCTCTGGTTGATAGCCTACATTAACCTTTCGCGTAACCGCAAGCGACAGTGTGTCTATTTCGGCAACAAAGCCAATTTCTGCATTGGGATTGATTTCTATCTTTCCCGAAAAAGAACTCACATATACTTTACCTTGATCAAAGGCTAAATAGCGACAATTAGGAACGTGAATTTGCTTGAGGTGTTTCCCTGTTTCTACATCGAAAACTTCTACAAAATTCGAGGCATTAATTGTAGCATACGCTTTTTTACCATAAATTTTAAGATCATTCCCTACATCTCCTAGTTCTTTTGGAAGTGTTGGATTGCGTTCTGAAAAAATATCACGGGTATAGATTCCTGTTTCATAATCAAACCAATCAATCGTTGCGCGATTCATTCCCATATTTCCTTCATTCAACAAATAGAAACCCTGATACGTCTCTAACTGAACAGGTATAGACACAACTGAACTATCCGACACAAAGATCAATTCCTCTTTTCGGCAACTGCTACAAAGCAAGCTAAGTCCTAGTAGTAAAAAAATATATATTCTCATCTCATTAAATAGCTACGCGCATGGATACTCGAAAATTTCTTCCTGGCATGGGAAAATTAGTCACAACCTCATAGTACTGATTGGCTAAATTATTTGCTTCTACGCGAAAAAGTAGCTGCCAATCCCGCCACTTCATTTGTTTTTGTAGGCCTAAATCGTGCGTATACCACGGTTGTAATTCATTTCGTTTGTCGTTATTCTTATTGCCATTATAGCGTTTTCCTACATAGATAAAACTGTAATTCAGACTCCAATCACGATAATCGATCCCAACAATAGACGATCCTGAATGCCAAGGGGCATAAGGAATTTGATCGCCATAGTAGGAGGGTTTACCACCTGGTAGTACACTGAGGTCTCGCGCAATGGTATATCCATATGTCAGCCCAACCTGAGCAGTCACTCCAGAGACAGGCTCCCACATCGTTTTGACTTGTGCTTCTAGCCCATAATTTTCTACCTTACCTAGATTAGACATCATCCAACGCATCATACTCGATGTAGGCGAAGCAATAATCTTATCTGTTACGTTGGCGTAATACCCATCCACTGCAAGATTCACTTCTTTTAGAAAAGAAAAAGCGAGGACCTGCTGATAAGAAAAACCGACATTGACCTGACGAACGTATTCTGGTTTTAAATTTGACACACCTAATTGGGTGTAATACAAATCGTTAAAGGACGGAAGTCGATAAGTATGTTTGTAAAAGGTATGTAGGATGAATTCGCGATTCTGCCAAGGCTGATAGCTAATAAATATAGAGGGAGTCACGAAAGAACGATCAGGCGCTTGCACATTGTATCTTACTTTTTCTTTGGTAAAACTCCCGAGTACTGTTGCCTGCGCTTTAAAAGCACCTTGGGTTACCGTTGTGGATAAAGCAGTATAAACCGCATAGCGCTCGGGATCTGAAAAAGGAGATCCCTGCCCTAATCGAGTGGCTCTTAATTTGGTATACTGACCATCGGTTGCCAAAGCTACCTTCCAATAAGGCGTGAGTGTAATAGCATGAACAGCAGACAAATACCAATCTTGTTGGTGAAACGCATTGTCAAATTGGGGATTATAGGTTACTTCTTCTCCTTCAAAATCAACGGTTTTCCTCGAGGTATAGTGCAATTGATCATAGGCGAATTTTCCTTTGACAACAAACTGATAAGCTGGTGATACCCATCGCGTCCACTCACCTTGCATCAGTAGGTTTTTATCTCCTTGCTGTTCCTTTGGGCGTTCTGTATCTAGTGTGATGTCACTTTTCTTGATAATCGCACTAGGAAGTCCCCGTTGAGATTGGTAGTAATACATCGTTGCCTGCCAGGTATTGACATCGTCTTTACCAAACCAATTGTTTTCAATGCGATAGGATTCAATGCCGCTATTCTTTCGATAGCTTGTGAGATCATAGGCTACCGACCCATCGAGATTCAATCGCTTTTGTCTGAATTTATACACGCCATTTGAATAGAGATAGGCTGCGTGAACACTCGTACTGACCTTATCATTCACTTTCAACTCAACTCCTGCAGACGGATTTACCCATTGAATGGAACCTAAGGTATACTTTATATAGGCATTTGATTTTTTCTTTTCAGCAAATACAGGTCGTTTGGTTTGAATATAGACCGCAGATGCCGATGCATATTCACGTGCTGACTGAAGTGCCGTCGTACGCTGCCCGTTATACAAGGTGATTTGCTCTACATTATCTAGGGAAAACTTACCCAAATCGACAATTCCATTTTGCGCATTGCCCATTTGTATGCCGTTGTAATATACCCCAACATGATGGGTTCCCATATGACGAACATCAACGGTTTTCATGCCCCCCATGCCACCGTAATCCTTAACCTGTACTCCAGCAAAATAACGCAGGGCATCCGCTACATTATACTGTTGCAAACGCTGTAAAGATTCACCAGCTAAGGTTTTGGGAGGAATAATATCTAGAGGAATTTCTCTTTGGACGACAATTTCTTTCAATGCCGTAATACTATCCATGGGTTGTTGAGCAAACCCCGAATAAAAACAGACACTTCCTAAGCATCCGAGTAGAACAGAAAGCGGTGATATATGCATACTTCTAACCCTTTTACCAGCCTACTTATACGCCTATTCCCTTTTCCTTGTCAAACAAGCAAAAGGGTTCTACTGCGTTTATTGTTTTGGCATCGAAAACATGAAACAAATCCTAAAATGGCAGGTATTCTGACTTACTCTTAACAAGGTCCTTCCCATTATACAACAGTGGACAACTAGGCTTGTTAAACCAATGAGCTTACAGCAGCGGGCCTGTTGGAGATTTTCACTCCATTCCCTTTTGATTATCTCTTCAGATAAACCATTTTATTCTTAGTGCAAATATAGATAAAAGTTGACAGTGAACGGTGAACAGTGAATAGTGAGTAGACTCACTACTTACCACTCACCACTTACCACTCACCACTTATCCTCGATGGCGCGGATTTGCAATCCGTGCCTTTATTTATACACACAGGCTACAAGTCCACACAATCAGGTTTAACTTCGTTCAATTTAGCTAAAGCTATGAGTGCAATCTGTATCTATATCTATCCTTTAAATACAGCCTCAAGATTATTATTTAAATCTGAATAATTACATACCAATCTGAAATAGTAATTATGTATTTACAACAACCTTTTCTTTTACAATTTAGCGCACGGATTACAAATCCGCGCGATCGGAGTCCTTTAATGCTAAAATTAAATACTTTAGAATGATGTACAGAGGAGTGAGAGATAAAGCATTCTTCCTCTTTAGGTTGACTAAGCTTTTTGCTTAGTAGATAGAAAAAAGGATAGATAAGATCCGACCCTTCGTTTTCTCAGGGACATACAGGTTGGAAAAGTTAGATAGAAAAAAAACGCTTTTTTTACATAGTCCCCAAGTTTTGCACCTGATCCCCACTTACCACTTACCACTCACCACTCACCACTCCCCATTTCCAATACGATATAAAAACAAAAAAGCTCTCCGTGAATTTCAGGAAAGCTTTTCATTGGTCTAACTACTAAACCTAGTGCTTGCGCACTTAACAACACAACTAAATTTTACAATCTAATAATCAGTGATTATTAGAGGGCAAAAAAAGCCTCCCACGAAATGAGAGGCTTCTTTTTTACTGGCGGTCTGGACGGGACTCGAACCCGCGACCCCATGCGTGACAGGCATGTATTCTAACCAACTGAACTACCAAACCTTGTCTTTATTGCTGTAATGCGGTGCA
>JASLHL010000135.1 GCA_030152225.1 Flavobacterium sp.
ATAATATACGCAAAAGCCCTCGATATCGAGGGCTTTTTTTATGCGTCTTAACAAGTAATTAGCAGCAAACCAATCGCTTTGTCAAAAAAAATATGTAGCTTTATGGAAAGGCACTTGAATGGAGTGCACTTGTGAATTGAAAAACATGTAAAAAGAAATCATTATGAAAGTAAGACCTATTCGTACGGAGGAAGATTATCACATGGCTATGATAAAGGTACAATTATTAGAAAGTACACCACAAAATAGAGATACTGCGGATGAATTGGAGGTGATGCAAATTCTAATTGAAAAGTATGAGCGAGACAATGCTCCCATGGGAATGCCAGATCCGATTGACAGTATCAAAATATACAACCAATATTTTTCTGATGAAAAAGAAGAGTAACTAAAAAACCAACACTCGCTTTGAAGCCATGTGTTGGTTTTTTTGTTTTATTTTTACTCGATCAAAGACAGTATACGATCTTTTACGTTTTAATTGTTCTTGTGAAAAAGAGTCACTACTACCCTATTTGTTTGATAACAGTTCGAATCCCACCTGCATTGTACACCTGTTGATAGCCTAACTGTTCCAATACTCTTTTTGCCTGTTGGCTTCGCATTCCACTTCGACAGAACACAACGATTGGTGTTTCCTTACTATAGCGACCTATTTTTGCCGTTAATTGATCTAAGGGGATATTTACAGCCTTCTTTGCGCTTCCGCTTAGGTATTCTCCCTGCGTGCGTACATCGATGAGTATGGCTCCCTCTTGTACTTTCTTGGCTAGATTTATTTGTGTTTCCCCTGAGCCAAATAGGCTTTTTAACCACTGTAACATGTTTTTCTCTTTTAGACATACAAAGATAGCATAGCCTTATGATCTATATCGTAACTTATGTTACACTGCGCTTCTTTTGCATTCACTTAGTCTCTAAGCTTAAAGAAAGGATATACTTCCTCATAAAAATCGTGGGTTAAAGCCACATCGCGAAAAAAGCTCACAAAGTCCATTTTAAAATCATATCGCGTATAAGAAGTATGCCTCATGCTTTGGTGCATGGCTTGACTCACTGCTTTTTGCTGCTGTGCAGGAGCACTATCATACAGCTGTTTTAATAGGAGTGCGTCTGTAGTCCACTGACCGCTATGTTGTATAAACACTTGATCCAAAATTTGTTTCACTTGGGTTTGCCACTGTTTTTCGCTTTGCATATTGTTAAGCGATAAGGCAAACCAGGTGCTGTATTGTTGGTAAAAATCCTCAAACTTCTTACTGTGATGCGAAATGCGTTTATCAAAGGCTTTCATCGTATTCATAATCGTTGCAAACAAAGCATAGGCAATGGGTTTATCGAGGTTTACGGTGATGAAATCGTTGACGGGTTCAAAGGCAATTTCTAGCGTATCCAAGATCTTTTTAATCTTTACTCCTTCCAGGGTTTTTCTTTTTCCAGCAACCGCCTTGAAAGTTTGCTCCATAATATCGGCCACATAAGTGGTGGTATAGTCTGTTTTTTCTTGCGAGAAAGTAACGATAAATTGCTGTTCTAAGGTTTTGTTTTTCTTGAATATTTCTGCCAACCACTGCACTAGGGTTTCTTTGGTTTGCCCTTCTAACAAAGCACCGCTGGCAGAAACCTTGCCTTTTGCTCTTCCTTTTTTGGCCAATTGTGTTGGTGCAACTTTCACTCCTTTTTGGGCAATATGCTGCAATACCGCTCCCTGGTGAATACACAGCCTTCCCTCGTCTCCACAGTCACACGTCATCTGTTGTACACCTAGCTCATCTAGCTGTAGGTGTACGTCATAGGTTGCTTCTCCTTCATCGACAAAAGCGACAAAACACCCTGATTCTTCTTCATCTAACTCTCTAACTTCTACGGTCTTCATTCTCGCTTTTTCTTGGGTGGTTAAGCGTTGAAGTAGTTCTTGTATCGTCATGTATGCGTTGTATTATCCTATTTTTTTGTTTGTTCACCGTCTAAAGCTTTTTGAACAAGGTCAATTAATTCTTCTTTTGTCATCAATTGATTGAGGTAATCTTCTAAACTTCCCTCGTTGGTCATTTCACTAAAAAACACTTCGTGATCGGTACCAAAAACGGTTGGGTTTTCTGGTTGAGGATCCTCTAAACTGATATACAATTGATCTGGGAATCCGTAACTGTAAAACAATTGTAAAAATTCACCATGTTCTTTTCCCGTCACTTTTTGTACTTCGCTTAGATCCACAAGGGTATCGTCGTCAAAATATCCGATATACCACTCGCCATAATCTGCAGTACCAGGTGTGAAAGGCGTAAATAATACAGGTTGCCAAAAAGTTTGTCCATGAGGTTCTTCTGTCAAGACATAGAAGTGATCTAGGATTTTTTGATACAATAATTCGCGGTTGTTCTCTACTAAATCACGATGTTGTTCAATAAATTCGCCTAGTCCATGAATAGGTTCTGTTTCTACTGCTGTTGCCCAAGGGGTATCGACAGGTTTTCGGTATAAAACAGTCGAAAAGTCAATACTCAAGAGATCTGCTACACGCGAAATACCTTTTACTTGACGGATATTTCCACCTAATTGACTAATTCGTTCTAAAATTTCTTTTTTCATCCTCTATTTTTTTCATCTAACAACTGTATATCTTTTTCCAATTAACAAGCTAAATCGCTCCTATCTACCTATACCAGGTGATAATCATCAAAACCTCGAAAATTAAAGCATACTCAGCTGCTTGATTTCTCAAATATACAACAGACGGTTGACAGTTTACGGTTTACCTTTAATTAAAAATAATATTCTTTTAGTTCGCGTTCTTTGCTATGATAATGGGATGAGGATACAGGTATCGAGTCTTGCATCCAAAAAATCAGCTGTAGATTGGCATTAAAATAGAGTATCTCCTTTGTACTCTCTTGTAATACACCAGCTGGTTGGAAATATAACGGTTCCTTATACTGAACGTTTACTTCTTCCCTATACACTGGGCTTCCTTCCTTTAGATAGATTTCAACTTTTTTAAAGTCATTTTCTCCATAATAGGTAATTTCTTTTTTTAAGGTATCGTTTTTTTGATAATAACTCTGTACATGTCCGCCTTCTGTTGATTCAAAAACATCGTATTGAATGGATTGAAGCGTTCCTTTTTGAGCGGTTATCTTTTGTCGGTATTGATCAATTTCGCGCACCAACGCAAGCGTATCACGCTTTGGTTGTTGTATGTTAAGCGATGGTGTTACCACTAAATGGCTCTTCCCAAAACTACACAGACTTACCCCTAAAAGAATAATACCAAGATAGTGAAGCATGAATTTCATCTTTCTAATTTAAGTTGTTTTACCTGTACTTGAAGCTATTTATTGCGGTTTGCTTATTGTTCTTTGTTATCCATTGAAGGTTCGAGTTTCTGACACTTGAGTACTTCCATATCATACACAGCATTTTTAATCTCTACTACATACTCTTTCTCTTGCTTACAAAAAACAGCCTTGTATTTTTCTTTATCTAAATTATATATTTTCATAATGGTATAGCTTGTATTGTTTATCCATCCAGGGCTAAAATCAATTGCATAGCGGTATTCTTGGTCCCCTAACCAACAGCTAAAATGCAAAATAACTTCCTGATCCAAAAACAACTCTTTCGGCATAATCAAAGGATCCCCTAACCGATAGGGATGAGTAAGAAGTAGGGTTTCTTCCTTATAAAATTCAAAGTTCGTTCTCTGTGTCATGATTACCTCATCTATCACGACAATCATATTGCTCTTATAGCTAGGTTGTCCTCTCATTATCAAACCAAACAAAAGGAAAAAGAGGCCACTCATTATTCGTTTATATTTATCCATTGGCACAACTAAAACGTTTTTTGTTACTATT
>JASLHL010000147.1 GCA_030152225.1 Flavobacterium sp.
AAAAACGTCCTTTTGTCGAAGAAGCCTTGGAGCGAACTCGAAGCGATGACGAACGAAGGTTCATGCATTTACCTTGAAATCCCTTGTTTAGTAAGAACTTTTTTGTTGAAATCTCCCTTTACTAAACAAAATTCTCTTTGAGACTTCGAAGGTATACGCTACACCAAACCCTCATCAAATTTTCTTATCTTTGAATCATGCGTTTACTATCCTTTCTTTTTCCGCGGTATACTTGGCACAAATCCAAGGCTGAAAAGGTAATTTACCTCACCTTTGATGATGGACCTATTCCAGGAGTCACGGAATGGGTGTTAGACGTCTTAGCTCAACATCAAATTAAAGCCACTTTTTTTTGTATTGGGGATAATATCCGAAAACATCCTGCTGTATTTCAGCGAATTTTAAAAGAGAATCATCAAGTAGGTAATCATACCTTTCATCACCTCAAAGGATGGCACACCCCCTTAGAGGAGTATATTGCGAATATGCAACAATGTCAACAGGAAATTGAGAAGCACCTCAAACAACCCGTGCGACTATTTCGTCCACCGTATGGGAAAATTAAAAAAAGTCAAGGGAAATTTCTACTAGATGAAGGGTATGAAGTAATTATGTGGACGCTCATCACCAAAGATTATGACGCCAAACTCAGTCCACAAGCTTGTTTAAACCGCACCCTCAAGCGAGTTAAACCGGGTAGTATTATTGTATTTCACGATAGCTTAAAAGCAGAAAAAAACATGAAGTATACCCTTCCCCTTTTAATTAAACACCTAAAGGAAAAGGGATACTCCTTTGCTCTTTTATAAAGTAGTCGTTACACTAAGTAAAGCTTCCGCTTCCATTAGTCCACTTTGTCTCCAAATCATGGCCCCTTTTTTGTACAACAACATTGTAGGTACCTTTTTGATACGCAAGGCTTCTATTAATTCACTATTCTTAGCTACATCAATCTTAACAATACGCAACTTATCCCCCATAGTAGCTGCAACTTCATAGATTACAGCATCCATGGTTGTACAGGCATCGTTCCATTGGGCATAGAAAAAAACTAATACAGGTACATCTGCTGTTACTAAATCTCCGAATTTTGACATAAACCTCTCAATTAATGATTTTACTTCTTCTTTAACAACTTATTATTACAAAAATATTACATTTTAGTAGAATAAACTATTTTTTCTTTCTCAATTCAAGAACTGTTATTTCAGGCCAAATCCCAGTACGACCTTGATAGGCATGATAACCAAAACCGCGATTTACATAGATCATCTTGCCCATTTTCTCATAGAGTCCGGCCCATTGTTTATACACATATTGAATTGGACTCCATTTTATAAACCCGGGTATCTCAATACCGAATTGACTCCCATGCGTATGCCCCGCTAAGGTGAGTTGAAATTGTTTTGGATGTGCTAAAACTTTCGCCTCCCAATGCGATGGATCGTGTGACATCAATACTTTAAAGTCATCAGAGCTCACGCCTTGGGTTGCACGATCTAAATCGCCATATTTCATAAAATGTGCGCGTTCCCCCCAGTTTTCTACGCCGACGATAACTAAGCTATCGCCTCCTTTTTTTAGTCGTACATGCTCATTGCGCAACAAGGTAAAACCAATCGCAGGACTCAAATCGCAGATCGCCTTAAAATTGCGAATGCGCTCTTCCTCTGTTTCCCATTGAATGTACTCTCCATAATCGTGATTGCCTAAAATGGAATAATTCCCATACGGATGTTGGTCAAGCTTTTTGAAAACATCCATCCACGGAATCATTTCACCGGCTAAACTATTGACCAAATCTCCAGTAAATAACAATAAATCCGATTGCTGTTGATTCACTAAATCAATGGCATATTCTAATTTTTCACGATTGTCAAAACTGCCAGAGTGGATATCGGAGAGTTGGGTAATGGTGAATCCATCAAAGGCATCGGGCAAGTCCTCAAAAGTCAAGATGTGTTTGTGGACCTGAAATTTATATCGACCTAGGGTAATGCCGTGTAAAACTGAAATGAAGGGAATTGCAGCAACGCCAAAAGCAAGTTGCGTGATAAACTTTCTTCGCTCCGGTAAAAAAGCGCGTTTCTCTGTTGTTTTAGTCCTTTTGCAATATTGAATAATGCCGCGGAAAAGGCGAACAACATCTTCAAGAAGTAATAAGAGGGTAAGAATCACCTTGGGTAAGTAAAACAAGATGATCAAAGCAGCAGCCAACATCGATTGGTGATTTTGTCCAGAAGAACGATCAAAACGCGAAAACCCATAAGCGATATAGGCTATAATTAAGGCTGAGCATACCAGATAAAGCAAGCGAAAAAACCAACGGTCAGTTACCTGTTTTACAGCTTGAAAGGCATAAAATTCAACAAGAAGTAAAACAGGTAATAAGAATCCTAAATTCAACATAGTAAAAGCGATAAGTAACAAAGTTAGTTTTTTGTATCATGTATCAAACTATCTTTAACAAAGATTAATACGCAGAGAAGAAAAATCAATATTGTCTTCCTTTTTCACAGAGGTTCCACAGCGAGCAAAACAAAATCACTATCTTTGAAATTAATTCAGTATTAAATAAAAACCATCATTCAATGGCTCAACAACAACGTCTTTTTTTACTAGATGCCTATGCCTTAATCTTTAGAGGATATTACGCACTTATTAAAAACCCAAGAGTAAACTCAAAAGGATTAGATACTTCTGCTATATTGGGATTCATGAATTCACTTTTAGATGTTATTAAAAGAGAAAATCCCGATCATTTAGCAGTTGCCTTTGACAATGGTGGTAGTAAAGATCGCTTGGCGATATTTCCCGAATACAAAGCCAATCGAGATGTAACACCTGAGGCGATTAAAGTAGCGGTTCCCTATATCAAGGAAATTCTAAAAGCCATGCATATTCCCATTATTGAAGTTCCTGGTTTTGAGGCAGATGATTTAATTGGGACCCTATCAAAACAAGCTGAAAAAGAAAATTTCAAAGTTTTTATGGTTACGCCCGATAAGGATTATGCTCAATTGGTTTCGGAAAACATTGTGATGTATCGTCCAGCGCGAATGGGGAATGGCATTGAAATTTGGGATGTTGAAAAGGTAAAAGAAAAATTTGAAGTTGATCACCCAGAGCAAGTCATTGACTTCTTGGGGATGATGGGAGATGCGGTTGACAATATCCCAGGGCTTCCAGGGGTTGGTGAAAAAACAGCAAAAAAATTCATCAAAGAATATGGTTCAATGGAAAATCTTTTGGCGCATACCCATGAGCTAAAGGGAAAAATGAAAGAAAACATTGAGACCAATAAAGAGAAAGGACTCCTTTCTAAGCAATTAGCAACAATTATACTCGATTGTCCGGTTGAGTTTAACGCAGATAACTACATTTTAGAACAACCCGATGTTGAAAAGACGGATGCTCTTTTTATTGAGTTAGAATTCAGAAGAATGAAGGAGCAATTCGACAAGATTTTTGCTTCTAAGAAGCAAGCTACGACTTCCAATTCAGCAATTGGGGTGGCTTCTGAAGCTGGGACTGCTTCTGAAGATCAATTGGATCTATTTGGTTCTGCAGCAGGTTCAACATCTCCATCGCCTTTTCAAACGTTAGAAACGGTAAAACACATGTATCAATTGGCACAAACGCCTATGGCTATTCGCTTGTTAGCACAGCAATTGCTGCAACAACAAAGCGTGTGTTTTGATACAGAAACAACAGGATTAGATCCTTTGACTGCCGAATTAGTAGGGCTATCTTTTTCTTTTGAAAAAGGTACGGCTTTTTACGTTCCCCTTTCAGCAAACAAGGCAGAAGTACTCGAAACACTCGCACACTTCAAACCCTTCTTTGAATCGGAAACCATTGAAAAAATCGGTCAGAATTTAAAATACGACATCAAAGTTTTAAAACAATACGACATTCACGTCAAGCATCCGATGTTTGACACCATGATTGCGCATTACTTGATCAATCCCGATATGCGTCACAACATGGATGTATTGGCGGAAACCTATTTAAAATACACTCCCCAACCCATTGAGGAGCTGCTTGGAAAAAAGGGGAAGAACCAAAAAACCATGCGTGAGATTGAGGTAGAGCTCGTGAAGGAATATGCGGGAGAAGATGCGGATATTACTTTCCAATTGAAACAGGAATTCCTTCCTCAACTAGAAGCAACAGCTACGCTTGAATTATTTAACAACATAGAAATTCCATTAGTTTCCGTCTTAGCTGATATGGAAAGTGAGGGTATTCGCCTAGATGTCGATTTTCTTCAATCGCTTTCTACCACCTTAGATACTGACATCAAACAATTGGAGCAATCCATTTACGAAACAGCAGGAGAGACATTCAATTTAGCTTCGCCCAAACAATTAGGCGACATTCTTTTTGAAAAATTAAAAATTGGCGGTCCAAAACCCAAAAAGACCAAAACAGGTCAATATGCAACAGGAGAAGAGATTCTAAGTGAATTAGCACCTAAACATCAGATTGTTGCCGATATTTTGAATTGGCGCCAACTGATTAAGCTACAAAATACGTACGTGGATGCCTTACCGAAGCAAATCAATCCAACAACGAACCGCATTCACACCGAATATATGCAAGCGGTTGCAGCAACAGGGCGTTTGAGCTCTAACAACCCGAACTTACAAAATATTCCCATTCGCACCGAACGTGGTCGTTTGGTCCGTAAAGCCTTTGTAGCGCGTAATGAAGAGTATTTGCTACTCGCTGCCGATTACTCTCAAATTGAATTGCGCATTATCGCTGCATTGAGTCAAGAACCCAACATGATTGAGTCCTTTAAAAATGGAGAAGATATTCACCGTTCTACAGCAGCACGCGTATTCAATGTCCCTTTAGAAGAAGTAACCAAAGAGCAAAGAAGTCATGCTAAAACGGTAAACTTTGGGATTATCTACGGAGTTTCTGCTTTTGGATTGAGCAATCAAACCAATTTGACGCGTTCAGAGAGCAAAGAATTAATTGATACGTATTACGAAACATACCCTAAGCTAAAAGACTATATCGCCAAGCAAATTGAATTTGCTAGAGAATACGGTTATGTACAAACTATTTTGGGCAGAAGAAGATATTTAAAAGATATCCATTCTCAGAATGCTGTGGTGCGTGGTGCCGCAGAGCGAAATGCAGTAAATGCACCTATTCAAGGAAGTGCAGCAGACATCATTAAAATTGCGATGATCCGCATTCACCAACGATTAGTCCAAGAACAATGGAGATCAAAAATGTTATTGCAAGTACACGATGAGTTGGTCTTTGATGCCCACAAAGACGAGTTAGAAGCATTAAAAACGATGGTCAAAGACGAAATGGAACGCGCATTTACTTTGGAAGTTCCGCTAGTAGTAGACCTAGGAACAGGAGAAAATTGGCTTCAAGCCCATTAATGGAGAATGGAGAATGGAGAATGGAGAATGGAGATGGGAGATGGGAGATGGGAAATGGGTGATTAGTGAGTGTTATGAACTAGCTTATTTTTACGATATAAAAGCGGTTGTCTTTATCAGGGCAACCGCTTTTTTGCTCTTTGTTCTTTGCTATTTGTTCTTTGCTATTTGTTCTTTGTTCTTTGTTCTTTGCTATTTGTTCTTTGTTTTTTGTGGTTAGATTTATTGGATTGGTTTTTGAACAGGGCGGATTGCCATTCACCACTTACCATTCACCACTTACCATTCACCACTTACCATTCACCACTTACCATTCACCACTTACCATTCACTACTTACCATTCACTACTTACCATTCACTACTTACCATTCACTACTTACCATTCACTACTTACCATTCACTACTTACCATTCACCACTTACCATTCACCACTTACCATTCACTACTTACCATTCACTACTTACCATTCACTACTTACCATTCACTACTTACCATTCACCACTTACCATTCACCACCTACCATTCACTACTTACCATTCACTACTTACCATTCACCACTTACCATTCACCACTTACCATTCACTACTTACCATTCACCACCTACCATTCACCACTCACAAAAAACCCGTACTTTTGCATCCAATACATTGACTATATGAAAAAAGCGATAGGAAAATTGATGCTAGGCATCACCGGATGGAAGCTAGTCGTACACGACGAATCGTTCAAGCAAGAAAAGAAGAGTATACTGATCTGTGTGCCTCATACCACCAATTGGGATTTTTATTACAGTTTGGCGTGTTTTTGGGTTTTAGGTATGCCGTTTAAAATATTCATCAAAGACTACTATACTAAATCGTGGTTTGGTTTTTTCTTTAAAGCGATTGGTTGTATTGGTGTAGACCGCAACAAGCGTCAAAATTTAGTGGAGTATACGGTACAAATCATTGAAAATGCAGATGAAATTGCCTTGATTAATACGCCAGAGGGAACCCGTTCATTTTCACCCAAATGGAAACAGGGCTTCTATCACATAGCCAAACAGACGAATATACCGATTGCCTTGTGCTATGCCGATTACAAAAAGAAGCAATGCGGCATCATGAAATTGGTCAAAGTCGGCGATAAATCTTTTGAGGAATTACTCGATGAAATTGCTCCCTACTACAGCCCAGAAATGGCAAAATACCCAGAAAATTACAATCCAAAATTGTATTAAGATAAAAAAACGGATTAGAAACGCTCTCATTATGAGTGATTTTGAATAGAAACAGAACTGCCAAAGCACAAAATGTATAATTAAGTACTATTTGTAGGGAAGAAGCCTCCACCTTTTTCTAGGGAAAGTATTAGGCAGAAACCAAAGGTTTTTTGTTCAAACAAATTACAACTCAGCGATTTAATAGCAAATAAAAGCAAAAAACAGCTTGATGAATTTGTATAATAAAAGAAATTATGTAATTTTGCACTCCCTTAATTGGGAATGGAATGTTTAATTAAATACAAAATTATTGTGGAAAGTTTAAGCTACAAGACTGTATCAGCTAACAAAGCAACTGTTCAAAAAGAATGGTTAGTTGTAGACGCTGAAGGCCAAAATTTGGGACGTCTTGCTTCTAAAGTGGCAACACTTTTAAGAGGTAAACACAAGACAAATTACACGCCGCACGTAGACTGTGGAGACAACGTAATCGTAATCAACGCAGAAAAAATCAACCTTACAGGGAACAAATTAGATGACAAGACTTACATCCGTCACACAGGTTACCCAGGAGGACAACGATCTTTAACTGCTAAAGTAATGCAACAAAAAAATCCTGCATTATTAGTAGAGAAAGCAATCAAAGGGATGTTGCCTAAAAACAAATTAGGAGCACAATTATTCCGTAATTTAAATGTTAATGTAGGGACTGAGCACAAACATGAGGCTCAACAACCTAAAGCCGTTAATTTAAACGAAATTAAGTAATGGGAGTTATTCACAAAATCGGTAGAAGAAAAACCGCTGTTGCTCGTGTTTATGTTTCAGAAGGAACAGGAAAGATCACAGTAAACAAAAAAGATTTTACAACTTATTTCCCTACTGGTACATTACAGTACAAAGTATTACAGCCTCTTACACTTACTGAGAACGCTGAGAACTTTGACGTAAAAGTAAATGTATACGGAGGAGGAACTACAGGACAAGCTGAGGCAGTGCGTATGGCAATTGCTAGAGCGATGTGCGAAATTGATGTAGAGAACAGAGCAATTCTTAAGCCAGAAGGTTTATTAACGCGTGACCCACGTATGGTTGAGCGTAAGAAATTTGGTCAGAAGAAAGCTCGTAAGAGATTCCAATTCTCTAAACGTTAATATTTATTTATTATTAAAAAATCTAGGTTTTTGTTGCGCACTTGCATTTTTTGTAAGAAGTAGTTTAGCATCTAAATGGTTGAGACCGAGTAATCGCTACTGAATCATTGCTAAAGTAACAGAACGTAAACTATTAGAAAATGGCAAACAAAGTAGAAGTAAAAGAATTACTAGAAGCAGGTGTTCATTTTGGACACATGACTAGAAAGTGGGATCCAAACATGGCTCCTTATATCTATATGGAGCGTAATGGTATTCACATTATCAATCTATATAAAACTGCAGCTAAAATTGAAGAAGCGAATGAAGCTTTGAAAAAAATCGCTGCATCAGGAAGAAAAATCCTTTTCGTTGCTACAAAAAAGCAAGCGAAAGACATCGTAGCTGAAAAAGCAGCTGCGGCTAACATGCCTTACATCACTGAAAGATGGCCAGGTGGTATGTTAACAAACTTCGTTACTATTCGTAAAGCTGTGAAAAAAATGGCTTCAATCGATAGAATGAAAAAAGACGGTACATTTATGACGCTTTCTAAGAAAGAGCGTTTACAAGTTGAGCGTCTTCGTGCAAAATTAGAGAAGAACTTAGGTTCTATTGCTGACATGACTCGTCTACCAGCTGCTCTTTTTGTTGTAGATATTAAAGCTGAACACATCGCGATTAAAGAAGCACAAAAGTTAAACATTCCGATCTTCGCTATGGTAGATACTAACTCTGACCCACGTCAAGTTGATTATGTAATACCAGCAAACGATGATGCTTCTAAATCAATCGATAAAATTTTATCTTTAGTTACTTCTGCTATTATCGAAGGTAATGCAGAAAGAAAGTCTGAAAAAGAAGAAGTTACTACTACTAAAGTAGAAGCTACTGAGGCTAAAGCATAATTTTTTTAACAATATCATAAAGTCGTTATGCTGATGGATGTTTACCTTTGTATTCAACTGTCAATAACGACTTTTTTTATTAACTTATAAATACTTTTTTAAAATGGCAAATATTACTGCTGCAGATGTAAACAAACTAAGACAACAAACAGGTGCCGGAATGATGGACTGTAAAAAAGCTTTAGTTGAGGCTGAAGGAGATTTCGATAAAGCAATCGAAGTTTTACGTAAAAAAGGACAAAAAGTTGCTGCTAACCGTTCTGACCGTGAGTCAAGCGAAGGTGCTGCTGTAGCTTTAGTTAATGCTGACAAAACTAGAGGTGTTGTTATTACATTAAA
>JASLHL010000171.1 GCA_030152225.1 Flavobacterium sp.
CCTTGAGCTAGTAAACGAATAAATAACCATCAACCACTAATTATGAAAATCATCACGCAACTGTCGCGCATATTTGTAGGCGTATTGTTTATTTTATCAGGTTTAGTAAAACTGAATGATCCTACGGGATTCTCTTTTAAATTAGAAGAGTACTTTTCGGAGGCAGTTTTAAATTTGCCTTTTCTAATGCCTTATGCCCTATCCTTAGCGGTAATTTTGGTTATTGCTGAAGTAATTTTAGGCGTTGCTCTTTTACTTGGATTTATGCGTAAACTCACGTTGACGTTATTGTTCTTGATGATTGTATTCTTCACTTTCTTGACCTTTTATTCCGCTTATTTCAATAAAGTAACGGACTGTGGCTGTTTTGGAGATGCCGTTCCATTGACTCCTTGGGGTTCTTTCACCAAAGATGTGGTCTTGTTAGTTTTTATCCTTATTCTCATTAAGTTTCAATCTTATATCAAACCAATATTCAAAACAAAAACCAATAATTTAATCATGATGATCACGATTATTTTATGCTGTTTTATGGGATATTGGGTATTAAACCACCTGCCATTAAAAGACTTCAGAGCGTATAAAGTGGGAACGGATATTCAAAAGGGAATGGAAATTCCTGAAGGTGCACCAAAAGCAGAATACCAAATGACTTTCTACTACAATGTCAATGGTAAAGAAGAGAAGTTCACCGATAAAGAATTGGGTAATATTCCAGAAGGAGCTGAATTTGTACGCAGAGAAGATATTCAATTAAGCGAAGGATTTCAACCTGAGATACACGATTTGACCATGGATTTAGATGGAGAGGAATACTTAGGTCAAATGTTAGAAGAACCTAAGTTGATTTGGATTATTTCTTATGATTTGGAGCGTGCAGATACAGAAGGATTACGCGCTATGAAAGACTTTGCGAACAAAGCGATTGTCAAAGGCTATGTAGTGGCGGGATTGACAGCTTCTGGCAACACTATTATTGATGGAGTAGTAAAACAATACGAATTGCCTTTTACGTACTATACCTCTGATGCAACAACATTAAAGACGATCGAAAGGGCGAATCCTAGTATTGTTGTGTTAGAAAAAGGAGTTATTGTTGAAAAGAAACACTGGAAAGACCGCGATCAGGTTACCTTAAAATAGATAAAATTTGTTGGCTTATTTCATCAAAAAACTGGGCTACGCTTTGCTAACGCTTTGGGGAGTTGTCAGTGTTGTTTTCTTTTTGTTTACCATTTTACCTGGTGATCCTGCGCGTATGATGTTGGATCAGAACGAAAATGCAGCACAACTTTTAACGATAAAAAAGAAATATGGGTTTGATCAACCGATTGGCAAACAATATGTATTGTATCTCAATGATCTTTCTCCCCTTTCATTTCACAGCACCCATTCTGATGATTACAGCTTTCGTCATGCCAACAAATACAATGGGATTGTTCTTCTTACCGTAGGACAATCGGAAATTATGCTTAAAACGCCTTATTTAAGAGAGAGTTTTCAAAAAAATGGAAAAACGGTGAGTAGTATTTTGGCCGAAACCTTGCCCAATACTGTATTGCTTGCCACGGTTGCCATTGGTATTGCTCTTTTTATTGGGGTTTTCTTAGGGATTATTTCTGCGCTTTACGTCAATACCTGGCTGGATCGATTGATTTCTATTGTCAGTACTTTTGGTATGAGTATTCCCTCCTTTTTTAGTGCCATTTTATTTGCTTGGATCTTTGGATTCCTCTTGCATACCTATACGCAACTCCCCATGACGGGAAGTTTATATGAAGTGGATGACTTTGGTGAGGGACGTTACTTGGCTTTAAAAAACATTATTTTGCCTGCAATAGTATTGGGAATTCGACCCCTATCTGTTGTGATTCAATTAATGCGAAATTCACTACTAGAAGTTTTAGGGTTGGATTATATCCGAACCGCAAAAGCGAAGGGAATGAAAACTGCGCAAGTGATTTACAAACACGCCTTAAAAAACGCGCTAAATCCTGTTGTGACAGCTCTTTCGGGCTGGTTTGCCTCTATGCTTGCTGGTGCCGTTTTTGTTGAATATATTTTTGGATGGAACGGTTTAGGCAAGGAAATTGTGGAAGCATTAAACACCTTAGATTTACCAATTATCATGGGAGCCGTACTTACTATTGCAACTGCTTTCGTAATCCTAACAATTTTAGTAGATTTGATCTATGCTTATTTAGACCCAAGAGTTAAGCTAAACGAATAAATATTCACACCCTATGAGAAAATTTTATATTGCCCTTTCTATACTAGCTATAACAGCTACAGCTTGTAAAAAGCAAACAGAAAAGCTGGAAGTAATTGCTACGGACCAACCAACTGAAACTCCGACAACAACACCTGAAACTGCTGTTGATCAATCGCAATTTGCCGCAGAAGCGCTTAGTCAAATCTTCTACAAATTAGATGGTAATACGATCACCTTTCAAGAAATTCTGGCACAATACACAGGCAAAACGATCTTGATTGACGTATGGGCTGCATGGTGCCCAGATTGCATCAAAGCACTACCAACAATAAAAACAATAAAAGCAGATTTTCCCGATGTTGTATTTGTCAATCTATCCCTAGATAAAACACCAGAAGCATGGAAAGAAGCTATTGAGAAACACGGTATTGAAGGCGAACACTTTTACCTCAATGACGACAAACGCATGAAAGGTACTTTCGGGCAAGCAATTCAATTGAATTGGATTCCCCGCTATATCATAGTAAATAAAGAAGGAAAAATTGAGCTTTTTAATGCAACAGAGAAAAACTTTGAAGATATAAAAGCCGTATTAAATACAAAATAATAATGATGAGACACCAAATTGTTGCTGGAAACTGGAAAATGCACAAGAATTATTCAGAAACCCATGCATTATTAGATGAATTAATTGAAGTATTGCCTACAGGAAAAGAAGTAGAAGTAATTGTTGCTCCTACTTTCACCAATTTAGCTAGTGCAGTAGCTCATTTAGAAGGAACCAACATTCAAGTGGCGGCTCAAAATATGCATCAAGCAGAAGGTGGTGCTTTTACTGGTGAAATTTCAGCTCAAATGTTATTGAGTGTTGGAGTAGAAACCGTGATTATCGGGCATTCCGAACGAAGACACTACTTTAAAGAAACAGATGCTATTTTAGCGGATAAAGTCAATACGGCATTACGACACAATATGCGCGTGATTTACTGTATTGGAGAAGAGTTAAAAGACAGGGAAAGCAAACAATACCTCAACGTCATTTTCAATCAATTGAGAGACGGATTATTCCATTTATCCAAAGACCAATGGGCTAGTATCGTTTTAGCTTATGAGCCTGTATGGGCAATTGGAACAGGAGAAACAGCCACGCCTGAGCAAGCACAAGAGATTCACGCTTTTATTCGTCAAGAAATTGAGCGTCAATACGATAAATCGGTAGCAGCGCGTACATCTATTTTATATGGAGGTAGTGTGAAACCAAGTAATGCAAAAGAAATCTTTTCACAACCCGATGTAGACGGAGGATTAATTGGTGGTGCAGCTCTTGTTGCAGCTGATTTTGCAGCCATTGTACAAGCAATCTAAGAACACTTTTGTTCTATTTATACCCTAGCCTATCTACTTGAGATAGGCTATTTTTTTGTTTCAACCTTACTTATTTATAAAGATTCTAAATAATTTTCATATCTTTGTCAAGCTGAAAAGAAACAACATCATGCCATATAATCAAGAAATCATAACCTATAGCCAAGACAAATCGGTTAAAAATGGGATTTACCTCAAAGAGTTAGCCCCACAATCCTTCGAAAAGGGTATGGTCGGCCATACGCATCGCGATGATTACTACGTTTGTATATTGGTATTAAACGGCACATTTCGAATCAATTGCGAATTGCAATCCAATGAATTAAAAACAGGTGATTTACTGCTGATTAAGCCGTATCAAATTCACACGATTGAGCATTATAGCGAAGATTTTTACGCCTATTTTTTGAGCATTCAAGATTTTAGAATTCCCGATGAATTGACGTATTTACTGTTTAACTTATCCTATACCCAACAACAAATTTCCTTGCCTCTAGAAGCAACCCAAACGCTTTTGGAGACCATCCATCTCTTGTTAAAAAACGAAAGTAAAAAAGAAGAGTAC
>JASLHL010000293.1 GCA_030152225.1 Flavobacterium sp.
TCGCTTCTTGGTTATTGAGTGTTCTCAGTCTTTCATTACGCAATTGCGCATGGATGCCGATCGAATAGAAACCTGTGATAACCTGCATAAGCTCACCTATATTACCCATCATTTTCACACCAAAGCAGGTTGTGTTTTTCGCCTCAAAGAAGATGGTGATTTTGCAACACAATTGCTGCTAGCCATAGAACGAGAGACCAAAAATGCAGATCAAGACTACTTAATCATTCGACAAAGCTTGGCTATATTACTGAATTTAGTGGCGCGCAATCTCATTCAAAGTGATTTTGAACAAGTCAATGAAAACAAAAGAGAACAGGATGTGATGAAGCTGATTACCTATGTGCAAAAAAACATTGGACAGCGCGAAAAACTTACCATTGCAGCCTTAGCAACTACCTTTGGTATGGCGAAGAGCTATTTGGGTGAATACTTTAAAAAACAAGTGGGGGTGTCCTTGCAGGAGTACATCTTGGAACATAAGCTTAAATTGGTAGAAATTCGATTGAAACACAGTCGAATGCGGATCAAAGAAATCGCTTTTGAGTTGGATTTTAACGACGAAAGCCACCTGTCAAAATTGTTTAAAAAGTACAAAAATACTACCCCTTCTCACTATAGAGCACAATATAGCTTACCGAATAAAAAGCGGTGATGGTGCAACCATAATCAAATGGGTGGAAGCAGTAAAACAAAAGCTCCAGTACCGTTTTGCTATATTGGAGCTTTTGTTGTTTGGTTTTGTAGGAGCATTTACTTGGATGTTGTAAAGGCTTCCGTCGTCAGCTGATGTCCAAAATGGTGCACAATAGTATCTAAAAAATACTGCTGTTGGGTGGCGTTAAAAGCTGCCGTTGCATCAGAGAGGACCCAAGTGTCATAGCCTTTCTCATGCGCATCTCGAAAGGTACTTTCTACACAGACCTGTGTGGCATAACCGACCAAATAAAGGGTGTCAATTTTGTTGTTTCTCAAGTAGGTATCGAGATTAGAGCCTGTAAAGGCACTCGCTCCTGTACGTCCACTGGCAATAAATTCGCCTGTAAGGGGTTGTACGGATTCATAAAACTCGGTACCAAAGGCGTTAACTTGAAAGGTAGCTGCTTTTGGAATTGCCTGACGCAATCCCCCAGTAGCGATTCCCAATTCTGGATAGCCCGGTTCAAAACACAAGCCAATGTGAATAACGGTTAGGTCGTTTTCTCGAGCATAGTGTAGCGCTTTTTCAATGTTGGTTATGGAGTTTTTTAATAGCGTTTGATCTTCCACTAGGGCTTTATTTAACTTGCCATTTGGATGCATCCATTCGTTTTGAGTTTCAATGAGCAGCAAGGCTGCTTTGCTTTTCGGTTGTGCTTGTGTGGTGTTCATAAGGAGTAAGGATAGTAAAATAAATACATGGTTTCGCATTAGAATTCTAGATTTAAAGGGTTAATACTATGGTCTTTTGAAATCTTTGCCACGGCTTTCCACGTCGTGTCAAATTTGATATAGGACAAATAATCCGTAATAACGAGCGATTTCCCTCTATAATATTGCGTTTTGACAACAGCAATGGTATCAGTCATATCCAAGATTTCTATTTCATAGGTTAGATTTCGCACGCCAGACGCCATTTGAACTGGGTCATTCTTGTACGCTTGTACAATCCCTATCCATTGATCGCGAGAGAGTTTGATTAATTCATGTTTCCTAGTGGGAATTAAAATGGCGAATTCCGGATGAAACCCCTCATACATCGCCTCATAGTTTAGGGCATTTAAAGCGCCTTGAGCAAAACTGACTTCGATTTGCTGGAGCAATGCTCTTTTTGCTTCTGCTGTAGGTGTGGATTGTGCTTGCATAGAACTAAAATTTAAAAGTAGAAGCGAAAAGTACGCGACACAGATTGTTTGTTTCATACATAAGTTGTTTTTAATTGACTCAAATTGTAAATAACTTACAATTGCAAATGAACGCTATATATTTTATATTTACAACATTAATTGTAACTTATTTACAAAATGAGCACAGGAGAAGAAAATAAGGATTTGTCTTTTGACTTTGATTTTTTAGATAAATTGGTTGTTGGCATTGGTGAGGTGGCCCAAATTACGGGTATTCCCACGCGTCAGATTCGCTATTGGGAAGAGAAGGGAATTATCACAAGTTTGACAGAGGAAGAGGGAAAAAACCGACGCTATAACTATGAGAACATCAAAAAAATGTTATTAATCAAAGAATTAATGGAAGAAGGGTATACCTTAGATGCTTCTGCTGAAAAGGTGAAGAAACGCATGGAAATGATCGAAGAGACCTTGCATAAATTAACCCAAAAATAAGTGGAAATTAGATGAAATACGCGGGATTTGGTTTTGTTGTATTGTTGGTCCTCGTTGTTTTTATAGGCACGAGAACTACGGGCTTGATGAATGGATTAACCCCTGGGTTGACGACGGAGCAGACAAAAGAATGGCGTAGGACTTCTGCTGTTTGGGATACGGTTGATTCACTGCAACAATCAGACCTACGAACACCGTTGTTTGATGAATATTTAAGGGGGAAGTTTGATCAATGTACCCCTTGATCTTCAGCTGTTTACTTTACGATCGTTTCTCTTTATTAAACGAGTGTAAAAAAAGGTTTTTTTTCTTTTTTGTCATTTGACAATTGCTTCCCAACATCGACAACTTACTTTTGTTGCTTAATTTTTTAAGCATTAAACGATATGAGTATGGATATTTTAGTAGGACTCCAATGGGGGGATGAAGGGAAAGGGAAGTTTATAGATCACATTTGCAGTCAGTATGATGTAGTGGCTCGTTTTAATGGTGGGGCAAACGCAGGGCATAGTATTTACTATCAGCAGCAAAAAATAACCTTGAAATTATTGCCATCGGGCGTTTTTTATCCCAAGACCCTCAATGTTATTGGAACGGGTGTTGTGGTTAATCCCATTCAATTACAGGAAGAATTAGGCTTGTTGATGGCTATTGATCCAACGTTAGAAGTGTCTAAGCGCTTGTTGCTTTCCGCAAAGGCCCATTTGGTTCTACCAACACATAAGTATTTTGATATCCTATTCGAAGAAAATCCAGCCTATCGAACAATTGGAACAACAAAAAATGGAATTGCACCAGCTTATGCGAATAAGATATTGCGTCAGAATTTACGTCTAGGGGATGTGTATCGCCCCCACTTTGAAAGTGAATTTCGCGCTATTGTGGAACGACAGTATAGCGAATTAGAGGCTTTCTCTTGTGTACTACCTCCTTATGCAGTATTGGTAGATGAATTCTTAGCTGCTGTCGAATTTCTAAAAACCCTGTCGATTGTCGATACGGAACTCTATGTTAACCAAGCGTTGAAAGAAGGAAAAAAAGTATTGGCTGAAGGAGCGCAAGCCACCATGTTAGATATCGATCATGGAACCTATCCCTATGTTACGTCTTCTAGTACCATTGCAGGAGGAGCTTGTACGGGATTGGGCATATCCCCAACCAAGGTGGGCGAGATTTTTGGGGTAACGAAAGCTTATACTACACGGGTGGGAGAAGGGGTATTTCCTACGGAGATTTTTGGAGCAGAAGCAGAGGAACTTCGCCAAAAAGGAGGAGAGTTCGGCTCTAATACCAAACGACCTAGACGCGTAGGATGGTTGGATTTACCCGCTCTGAAATACGCTATTATGATGAATGGAGTGACCCAATTAATCCTAACGAAAGCCGATATTTTAAACGAGAGAGCGGAAGTACTACTTTGTACGCATTATGAGGTAGATGGAGCAATACACGCTTATTTTGGCACCAATTTAAAAAAGGAACACATCAACCCCCAATTTAAAGTAATGGAAGGATGGGATTTTGATTTTCAAAACGTCCTAGCGAAAGAAGATTTGCCTCCTAGCTTTATTGCCTTTCTCCACTTTATTGAACAAGAGGTGGAAGTTCCTGTTACATTTTTGTCAACGGGACCTAAACGAGAAGAAATCATCGAATTACCCGTTTCAATATTGAATTAATTACGTAAATTTAGAGGATAGCATCACCTGCGATTCTATCCGTTAATATATGGAAGAACTACTGACCTATATCGAGAAATTTGCCAAGCTTACGGAGGAGGAATGCCTGATTATTCAACGGGTGTTTACCTTAACGGAGATAGCGAAAGGCGAGTATTTTACAGCGAGTGGAAAAATAAGTCACCAGCTTGCCTTTGTTGAATCAGGCGTATTTCGTTCGCTCTATTACAACAAAGCAGGGGATGATTTTACGCGCTACTTTATCTATGAGGGACGCTTTGTTGGTGATCTACACAATTTTTTAATTCAGGCTCCTGCCGATGATTATATTGAAGCTATTACAGCTGCTCGTATTTGGAGTATTGACTATAAGAATTTTCGCCTATTGGAAAAAGAAATCTCCGTGTGGCCACTCTTAATGACCAAATTATACGCTTTTGTTACCGAGAGTAAATTGAAAACAGCCAATATGATGCTCAACCTAGAAGCAAAAGATCGCTATTTGCTGTTTCTTAATCATTATCCTGGGTTAGTTAACCGAGTGCCCTTGAGTATGTTAGCATCCTATTTGGGAATAACATCTTCTTCTTTAAGTCGAATTCGCCGTGGGGTGTAATTATAAATGGACGAATTTGATGTTAAAGAAGCTTTAGAAGGTTTTCTCCTTGATTTTGAATCGACTTTTTCAAGGAGTAGGGAATTTATACTATTTTTTTAGTATTGCTTTATATATCATGTGGATATAATGGACTTTTTGTGCATTATATCTACATTTTTTTCTACATACTGTCATTTTTTGTATGTAAGTAAGCTGAAGCGTTATTTTTTTTATAAAAGAGGTGATCGAGGGGGTAGCCTTGCTTTACCTTACTTTTTTTGTTTCATTTTGAGCTTTTTTTATCGGAATATCATAATAATAGTATGCTTTTTGCCCTTTATTAAGCAAGAAAGAGTTACACTTAGCTAAGAAAGAGCAAAAAATAGTATCGCGATCCACTGTGACTCAAATACAGAAAATACTTACGAAATAACGAGTAAAACAAAACAGATAAGGTTTAGCCTTGTTTGTAGTAGTACGAAGTTAGGCTACAAAAGTTGTAGCCTAACTAGAGAGATTAAGTATAACCAGTAAAATCAAAACCGATGAGAGATATATTTTGGATCCTCGTTATTCTTCTACTTCTGGGTTGGGGAGTTGGTTTTTTTGCCTTTGGGCAATTGATAGGGGAAGCTATCCATATTTTGTTAGTCGTGGCGTTGATTATGTTAGTCGTGCGTCTTGTTCAAGGAACAAAAAGCAAAGTATAAAAGGATAAAAATTGAATGCTCAACCAGAATAAGAGAATGCAAGAAAAATAAAGTATAAGTAGTTGCTTTTCATGTTTTATATTAACTCATAAAAAGATCAGAGATGAAAAAAGATGAAATGTACAAGTACGGTAAAATTCTTTGTTGTGTTGCTGTAGGATTAGCAGTAGCAGCCGTAATCGTAAAGAAAACGATGGTAAACAAAGGGATGTGTATAGACGACTGTTCTTCTGAAGAAGAATAAGCGTTGAATACAGAAGAGCGATGGGCTTGAGAAGTCTAGCGTTTTTCACAACGAATAAAAAAAGTATAACCATTAAAATTATAAGACTATGAATAAGTTAGAATTAGAAGGAAAATGGAAAAGAATAAAAGGAGCTGTCAAACAAAAATACGGTACGTGGTTTGACGATGACAAGGTTTTTGCTGAGGGAAAATTTGATGAAATTGTAGGAAAGATGCAAGAGAAAAGTGGAAAAACCAAAGAAGAGATTGAAGATTTCATTCGAAATTGGAAAGAAGAATAAGAACATTCTGTTTTGATTCAATATACTAAACTTGAAAGAGAAGTACTAGACAAGTTAAAAAAGGCCATAGGCTTCTCTTTTTTACTTAAACAGAGCAATCGTGGGTTAACCCATTTTGATATGGGTTAACAGACGATTCAAAAAAAGCTTTCGAAAAAGAAAAACAAAACCCTGTATACATAACATACAGGGTTTTGTTTTTATAGTAATACGAGTTAACTAGACGATGGATGTCTTTCAATATGTGGGAAGGAGTTTAGTAAGAATAGCAAATCAGTAAGGTAATGGTAGTACCTGTAGCAGAAGAGGAATGCAACTGCATTGTCGCTTCAATCTGTTCGGCTCGTTCAAACATATTCGATATCCCCATGCCCTTAGTTTCTTTTTTATCAAAACCAATTCCATTGTCTTGAATAGTGAATTTTATCTTGTGTTCCTGTAGAACAAAGTCAATCGTACAATGCGTAGCCTTGGAGTATTTGTTGACGTTTTGAATGGCTTCGCGTAAAATATAGTATATGTTTATTTTTGTATTTACAGGAAGTAATTCAAAGTTAATGAGAGGATCGTAACTTACCGAAAAATTTGTATTCCAAGTATTTATTTGAAAGGAGACGAGATCAGAAACCAATTGTTCAAATTGATTTTCATTGAATAAAGGATGTTCTACTAATGCATGCGAGATATCGCGCGTACTGCTTTCTAAGTTTTGCAGCTCTTGAATTAAGAGCGCTTTGGTTTTTGTATCGGGTGTTTCTAACAGTTGCAAGTGAAAGCGAATCCCAAAAATACTATTCACTACACCATCATGTAGGTTTTGGGCGATTCGATTGCGCTCCTTTTTTTTGATATCCAATGAAATTAGATTGCGCTCAATAATTAATTCATCAATACTTTCATTGGCTTTTCGTTGGGCTTTAATGAGTTGAAGTTCTTTGTTTTTAATTTTGAGTTGAAAGCGAAAGACACTGAGAAGCAGGACAAAAAGTGAACTGGCACCAAGGATGATAAGGGTCAACATCATTTCTCTAAGCTTGTCGTTTTCCGCTTCAATAATTTCAGTTTCATAAGCAATGCGCGAAAACGTATTACGCGTTTTATTTTCTTGATCGGTTAAGGCTTGTCGGAGTTGGATGAGTTCAACGACCTTATTTTTTTGCTGGTATTCTTCATGGGTCAACAAAAATTCTAGCGCTTCTATTTGTTGGGGGAGCACATTGTGCTTCGTTGCATTATCATAGGCTACTGCCGCCCATCGATTGGATTCTTGAGGATGATGCTCCAACTTATAGAGTTGGGCGAGATTCATTGCGGTATAATGCATGCGAAAAGCATGGCCCAAAATAGAATCGTCACGAAAACTCTGACGCACTTCTAAGATGTATCTACTGTCGGCGGTTAACCGATAGTTACATTGTGCTAAAGTATTGCGCAGAAATGAGACCACCATGATGGGTGTCTCTTCATCTACGTACTTTTGTCCCTCTAATGCATAGGATTTGGCTTGAGAAAATTTATTTTGATTGTAACAAGCTTCTGCTAAATTGCCATATGCATTGCCAAGTGCCATTTTTACGCGTTTTGTATCGAGTACCTTGTTTTTATTGAGGTCGAGTAAGATTTGATCCACCGCTTTTTTGAAGTATACTTCTGCCTCTTTGTTGTTCTTGCGTTCCATTAAGCACAATCCCATCAATTGATTGGCCTCAAAATTTACTGGATTGCGTGGGTATTTGTTTAAAAGCAATAGCGCCTGAGCCACCTTCGATTCACTTTCCAGGAGTAAACCCATTTCAAAGAGCAAACGCGCTTGGTAAAACTTTGTTTCTCCTATTTTGATGGAATCGTGTAGTTCCTTGTAAATATTTTCCGTTTTGATGTAGTAGTAATAGGTGCTGTCTAATTGATAACTATCGTGGTAATACATTCCCATATTATTGTACGTATTAGCTAATAAGTACCAGTCGTTTTTGCTAGTAGCATAGTGAATACTCTTGTGTGCTAGTTTGTTGAAATTGAGGGAGTCCATCGTCCAACGAAGTAGTTGTAAGGTACTATCAATGGTTTTTCGATTTGCCGCTGTATTGGATAAACGGAGTGCATAGGCTACTTGAGGGGCCAGTGTTTTTGCAAGGCTATCTTTATAGGCATTGTTGTAATATAGGGCATATAATTGATCAATATCGGTGGGCGTAGTTAGCCGCTGTTTTGTACAATGCGTTAAACTAAAAATAATAAAAAGGGGTAAGAGATAGATTAGCACATTGTTTTTCATAGTAAAATAGAAAAAAGAGAAAGGTAAATGTAATTAAGTTTTGATGAATAATTAACTTAAATAGAAGAATTGTTGTTTTTATATTTGATATAATTTATGCAAGGAGTTGAATTTGTTAACTAATGCAGTTGGACCTGCCTCAGGACTAGGAGCGTTTGTTGACTTGTTGACAGGCCTTAGGAAGAGTTAAATAGGGCTTAAGGGAAGTTGACGACTAGATTTTTGTTTCGATATACTTCAATGCGATAGTAAGGACAAAAGCGATAGCGAGATACAACCATTTAGGCTTTTTCTGTGTTGGCGTAAACAACGCTCGAACGATAATTTGTATTTTTCTATAGTCGTAGGCTAAGAGGACTAACGCTATTAGTTGATAGAATATCGCTGATTTTATGGCCGAAATATCATAAAAGTAATCTTGAAGGATAATATTCAGTAGAAGTATAGACAGCAAAAGCAAACCAAAGAGTCGCGTTCGCCTAAAGAAAAGGGCTAAACCACCGATCACTTCAAAAAGACCAATGACAATAGGATAGCCCTTTGTATAGCTGTAAAAGGTCCACATTACTTGGTGTCCTTCGGAAACTTGCGAACTTGTTGAGGTTCCAAAGTCCTGGAATTGAATGGGTTTGGCAAGACCATAGACTATCATGGAGAAAGCTAAGATAAATAGGAGCGTCCAATATATAATTTCACTACTCTTTTTTTTGTTGGTTTGCATGGTAAGGAAGGGATAAGGGAGCGTTTATTTATTTCGCGAAAAGCGAGTTATAAATATAAACAAAATAGATATTAGGTTGGTGTAGATTAGTGCTAATTGCGCATTCTTTTTTAGCCTAGCTGGAGAGAGGTCTAAAAAAAGGCCCCAGAAGACAAATCAAAAAGGCAGGATTCTTGCAAGGTTTCACATTTATTTTAGTCTTTTACTTTTTAGATGTGATATATTTGCCTCCAGTAAAAACGCAAACAAATGTCAATCAAAAAAAATAAAGTATACCGTAGAACCCGTTATTTGTTATACAAAGAAACGCTGGTAGATTTTAAAGAACATTTTTGGGCGTTTATTGGATCCTTTGTTGGTTTAGGAGCGATTTGTTACCTGCACTTCGAAGCCTTTTCACAATATGATCTTACCTTGTTAATTGGTTCGTTTGGTGCGAGTTGTGTGTTGATTTACGGTGCAATTGGTAGCCCTTTGGCTCAACCGAAGAACTTGTTTCTCGGTCATCTTATTTCGGCAATTATTGGGGTAACGATTTTTAAATTGCTAGGTGACTACATTTGGATTGCGGCGCCCTTGGCAGTATCGTTATCCATCATAGGCATGCAAATGGCTAAGGCCCTTCATCCACCAGGAGGAGCAACGGCTTTGATTGCAGTAACGGGGGGAAGTAGCATTACTCAATTAGGGTATGCCTATGTATTTTCTCCTGTACTCACAGGAGTTACTCTCTTGTTTATTGCCGCTTTGATTTTCAACAATATCCCACATAAACGTCAATATCCCGTAAAATCGTTTATCCGCATTCACAAGTTGCGCAAGAAGAGAATGCGTTAATTTACCCTTGCTTTAATGGGAAACATCGCGAACACCGCTGTGAAATTAGTTCAAATACAACTGTTTTTTGTAAAATCTAAAGTGTACTTTAGCTCTTTATTTAGTTGCGTTGGCTTGTTATGGAACAATTAAAAGAAATACCGAATTACACGGCTAGAGATATTTTGCAATTGTTGCAATTAGAAGATATTGACCGCGGAATATATGTGAGTTTTCGCAAGTATTTTTCCCCTAATCCCTTCAAAGATCCCTATAAGTATGATCGATATACCTTGCTTTTGGTGAAACAAGGGTATATTGAGGTGCAAATTAATCTCGTGGATTATACGATTGATTCCCATTCCATTTTCATTATCGCTCCTGATATGGTGCTGTTTTTCAAAACCTTCAGTGAAGATATTGATTTTGTCGTAATTAGCTTTGATAAAGCCTTTGCCTTGACGCATTCAGAGATGAAAAGAGACAAGGATATCTATGGTTTGTTGGCTGCCAATCAGGTAAAGAAGATTAACTTAATCGGCGATCAAGAGGCAACATTAGTGGGATTATGTGAATTAATTCGATTAAAAAATTACGGTGAGCAACCGCCAACAGAACAAGTGATGGAAGTTGTGGCCGCGCTATTTAGCATTTTCTTATCTGAATTGGTTGTCTGTTATCAATCCAATGAAAAAACAAGCATTCAAAACCCACCGCGTAAAGAAAGTTTAACGCTACAGTTTCTAGCGCTATTGCAAGAGCATTTTAAAACAGAGAAACAGATTCAGTTCTATGCGGATGCCTTGTGTATATCGGAGAATTATCTGGCAAAGATCGTCAAGGAAGTTTCAGGAAAAACCATGGGACAACACATTAATAATGCGATTGTTATTGAAGCACAACTCTTGTTGCTCAAAACGACCTTGAGTATATCAGAAATTGCTGAGACACTTCATTTCAGCACCCCTTCTTTTTTTGGCTCTTTTTTTAAGCGCAATGTAGGCTGTTCTCCCAAGGTTTACCAAAAAAATAGAAGATAAGTGGCGGATCTCAACACTTACTTTTTGCGAATATCTTCGTTCAAAAGCGTGTTTTTGAACAGTTTTTGACCTAAATCAATCTTTTTTAACGCCCTTTTTTTGTTGAATTTTGCTTTGTTAAAAATCACAACAGCTGAGCGGTATGGCTGTGAATCAAACGAGTTGTCCGTTGTTACACTACAAAGTAGAAGCGATAATAAACGAGGGTATAAGCTTGGACAACAAGCGATTTAGGATAACTTATTGTAATCGTACAAAATGGATGAACAAGCTTGTTGTGATTCGAAATACGCGATAAAATTTCTATAAAAATAATGGATATGAAAGATTTTGCTTTGTTTCTTCGATTGCAAGATAAAAATGATTTTGTTTCTTCTTTAGCACAAGTTTCTGAACGAACCAATTGGTTAAAAGCGATTGAAAAAGAAGAGAAATTGGTTTACCAAGGTACGATATTACCCTTTGCTCAATCTGAAGCGAAAACGGTATTTGAAAATGAAATTGTGACACCAGGTCCTTTTGTAGAAGTAAAGGAGTTTATCAGTGGTTTTATGATCATCAAATCGAAGAATATTGAGGAAGCGATTGAAATTGCAAAGCTCAACCCCATCTTTAAACTAGGAGGGAGTATAGAAGTTCGTGAAATCAAACAAATGGAATAAAAGATGAGGAGGGGCACCGCAGCTATTTTGCATGGTCTAAAATTACTTGATTCGCTTATTTCTGATGCAAGTAGTTGTGGGTTCACCTTCTGATACCAGCATAAAAACAGGTTTTACTTCGGTATTTTTTCAGTGTAATTATATGCTTTTACGTTATGCACAAGAACTTTACTTGTATTGTTCTTGTGTTTTTTTTAGGCTAGACCAAAACAAAGCACGTAATACAGGATAAAAGATTCGGAGCTTGGTGTTGAACAACCTGTAAAAAAAACAAAGAAGATGAAAAAACAGATTGGAGAAAAAGCCTTTGCGCTTTTTTCTGAACATGGATTTAAAAAAACGACAATGGATGATTTAGCACTTGCTTTGGGTATTTCAAAGAAAACCATCTATCAACATTTTACGTCCAAAGAACAAGTAATTGATAGTTGTGTAAAAGAGCTGAATCAGAGTGTATTAGAGGAATTGTCTCAGCGTAAAGCCCAACAGGGAACTTGTGTGAAAGAAGTATTGGAGATCGCACAGCAGTTGGAGCGAATTATTCAGTTTAGTTTTTTACCCTATGCGGAAGAATACAGTGCCTTTTATAAAAAAGTGGAGCACAAACAACAGGGATTTTTGGTCAAAAAAATTAGCCCCTATCTCAAGAATAACTTCAAAAAAGGCGTAAAGCAAGGCTATTACAAGAGCGATTTGGAGGTTGATTTTGCCCTTTGGACGTTTTTTACCTTGATTACCTCTCCTTTTTTGAGCATTTTTGATTGTATCAGTCTCAAGGAGTCTTCGATAACCTTATTTTTAAATACGATACTAACAGACAAAGGACAACAAGAATTTGAAGTCCTTCGTACCACTTATTTTGTTTAGTTGTTGTCTCCATGGGAGCTGTGACAGCTACTATGGAGACTTTTTTAGTCCGTATCAATGGGAGGATTAGCTGTTGTTTTTTAAGGCTTTGGGGAAAAGAGGACTAAAATAAGTAGGAGGGTTGCCAAACTATGCCTTGGGGTAAGTCGAAATAACCACATAAATAGTCTAATTTTGCAACAAAGATTGAGATAATGAAAGACGCTAAGCAAAAACAAAAGAAGTTACACGAACGCAACAAGCATCAAGAGCTGTATAATTTTGATCAGCTCAAAGCTGTTGTGCCCGAATTAGGAGCTTTTATTCGCAAAAATCCATCAGGCGTAGATACTATTGATTTTGCAATTCCAGAAGCCGTTGTATTGCTCAACAAGGCGATTTTGATGAAAGATTACAAGATGACGTATTGGGAAATGCCCAAGACGAATCTATGTCCACCTATTCCTGGACGGGCCGATTATATTCACTATATCGCTGATCTATTAGCGGAAGGCAATGGAGGTAAAATTCCCACCGGAGCAGGAGTAAAAGTATTGGACTTGGGGATTGGTGCTAATGTGATTTATCCAATTATTGGAGTGGCAACGTATGGTTGGGATTTTGTGGGATCAGAGGTTGATGTAGTTTCTTTGCAAACGGCACAGCATATTGTCTCTAATAATCCTCACCTCAAAAACAAAGTTACCCTGCGCCAACAACCGAGTAAGCGAAATATTTTAAAAAATATAATGGGGGACAAAGAGTACTTTGATTTGGTGATTTGCAACCCGCCTTTCTTTTCTTCTCGAGCAGAGGTTTTGGCTAAAACCACACAAAAGCTGCGCAATCTGAGGAAAGAAGTTGTAGGTAAACCCGTACAAAACTTCAGTGGTCAGAACAATGAATTGTGGTGTGAAGGAGGTGAAAAGGCGTTTATTACCAACTATATCTATGAAAGTAAACACTTTAAACGCAATGCCGTTTGGTACACCACGCTTGTTTCCAACAAGGATAATTTAAAGCCCTTGCAAGCCCTACTCAAGCGTTCTGAAGCAGCAGAAGTACGCATTATTACCATGGAACAAGGCAATAAAGTAAGTCGCATATTGGCTTGGCGTTATTAAAAGTTGAACTAAAATTATTTAGCTATACAAAGTCCATAAAACCAATGATTTATGGACTTTATTTGTGCTTATAAGAGAGCGATTTTAGATTTGAAACACAAAGTATCTATTTGTTTTTTGTTGATTTAATTTATGTTAAATTAATTAGTAATTTAGCGAAAAAATAAAAATTAAGCAATGAAAAAAGTTTTATTATCAACTATTTTAAGTCTGTTCTTACTAAATTGTCAATCTTCAGATGATGGGTATGAGGATTTATCCACACAAGAAATCCACGTAACGCATATTGGCGTGGATCGCGTGAGAATTTCTAGTAGATATAATAGTGCAGTGAGCTGGATGGAATATCGCGCCAAAGGAGAAACTATATTTACCAAAGCGAAGAAAGAGTCAACAGTAGTTAGCGGTTTAAAACCTGGAAAAACCTATGAGTTTAGAATTGCCAACGAGAAGTATGTTACGCCTGTAATTAGGGTGACAACTAAAGCTATTGAGCTTGATTATCAAAGAATACGAAAAGAAACGTCTTGTTCCTTTGAACGACGTGAAATCAAAACAAAACGCAGTTATACGCTTTATACCCAAGATCAAATTCAACATGATCATATTGATATGTATTTGTTGAACCACACATTAACTGACAGTATTAAGGTGAATACAAGGATAGGAGAAGATAAAAAATCGTTTACGTTTACTGTACCTGATGATGTGTTTATTGATAGTTCAATGCCGAAAATCACGTATTTAGGTTTTAAAATAGGAGATAAAATGGATTATTATTTTGGTTCGTTTTTCGATAAAGAATTCTATGATTACGAGAAAAATAGATATGTACCACTT
>JASLHL010000300.1 GCA_030152225.1 Flavobacterium sp.
ACACCTGTTGAGTTTGAAAATAAATGGTTTGGAAAAAGTACTTTTTCCAAACCATTTATTACTATATTTAATAATGAAGTTAATGTTTAAAAACGGTCAACCATATTTAGGGACGTTCACCACTCACCACTCACCACTCACCACTTACCACTCACCATTCCCTACTCAATACGGAATAAAATTCTTACTCAACCGAGTAATGACTTTCTTAGTGGGTTTGGCTAGTAAAACCAGTAGGATCACTCCGAGTAATCCCCAAATCATCCAGCTGTAATAGTTCATCGAAGCACGAGAACTGATTTGTTGTAGGATATGGGTATTGTACAGTTTCGTTGCTAAATGTGCACCTAAAGTGGGGTCCTTTCCATCTAGTAGAATTTGTTGTTGCACTTGATGGAGGGTCTGTTTATGTAGGGGATTTAAGGCTGATACATATTCGGCGGTTCGATTGTAGTGTACACTTTTTGTAAATAGTTGAAAGTAATTGATCAATCCAATGGTGACAGAGAAGCTCAAAAATCGAAAGCTAATACCCAAAAAAGAAACAGCATTGGCAATTGCTGGTGGAATAGAAGCTGCGGTGTACACAATGAGTGGAATATGCAGCGCTGCCATAGCCATTCCCTGAATGAAAAAAGGCAGGATAAAATGATCTACATCTCCTTGATTGGAGAATAGAAAATAAACTTGTACATGATACATCAGCAACAAGCTAAAACCACTTAAAACGAGATACTTAATGGATGTTCCATGGAGTAATAAACGAGACGTAATGAGGAGCCCTATAAAAATACCAATGAGGTTACTGAGGTAAATCGGCGTTAAGAAAATGGATTCGACCCCTAATGTTTGTAAATAGGTATAGGCAAATCCCGTTGTTCCCTTAAAAAAATAGTACACCATCAGCAGTAAAATACCCAAGCAAAAATCTTGGTAACGAAAGACGCCTAAGTTGATAAAAGGACGTTTTAAGCGCAATTGTCTCAGGATAAATAAGACAATGGATACAATCGTTAGTCCTGTGAATACTCGCAACGGACGGTGTTCTAGGTAGTTGAGTTTTTGTCCATACACAAAGATGTAACCTATAGAACAAATAATGAGGGAAAAATAAATATAACTTATCCAATCTACTTGATAGAGGGGGAGTTTGGGTCTGAGGTGTACATTGTTGGTGGTCACCAATAGGAGTATTGTGCCTGGCATTTGCAGTAAAATTAGCAAATACCACATAAACTCAAAGGGATAGGATTGTAGCAGATAGCTGCATAAAATGGCACATAGTGGAACACAGACCAATAGGGTACCATAGAAAATCGTATAGCCAATTACTCTTGCTCTAGCGGAGTTTAATCTTGGAAATAAGAGATTCAAACAAATACTACAAAAGAGGGCACAAACAACTCCTTGAATAAAGCGACAAACAAAAAACACGGTGAGATCTCTACTCAAGGCGCAGATTACATAGGTCACGGTATTTATCGTTACCCCTAACATCAAGTAGTTGCGCAAGGTAAAGTACTTCACCAAACGATCATCTAAAGGCAAAAAACAAACCAATGCCCCGTACATCAGCAAGACGGAATATTGCACATCACCGGGTTCAATACCGTAGTACCCCATGGTTTCTGCTGTATTGCTGTAGTAAAAAGCAAATACAGCTAAGGCAGGAAACAACAGTAAGAAAATGGTCACGCGAATGAGGTAATCGGGCACCCAGGTTTTGAAGGTTGGTAGCGGTAGTTTTTTCATATTTTATCGATGTAAACATTGGCATTCATTCCAGCCGATAGGTTGGATAGTGTAGATAAATCTTCTGTCAGTTTAATGCGTACAGGAATGCGTTGAATAATGCGCACAAAATTTCCTGTTGCATTATCGGGAGGTAATAAGGAGTAGCGTGAACCCGTAGCAGGGGAGATGGATTCAATCTCACCTTGGAATTCCGTATCGGGAAAGGCATCTAAGGTAATACGAGCCACTTGACCCACATGGAATTTTCCGATTTGTGTTTCTTTAAAATTGGCAACAATCCACTTGCCACTTTCTTCATTAACGATGAAAGATAGGGTTTGGCCCGCTTGGATTAATTGCCCTTCTTGAATGGTTTTTTTTCCAATTCGACCAGTATAAGGCGCGCTAATTACAGTATAGCCCATATTGAGTTGATCTTTGGTCAACGAGGCTTCTCGTTTTTTAATTTCAGAGGATGCTGCTAATTTTTGTGCTTTGACATCTTCAATCTTAGCAAGCGCCACTTGGTAGCTGTCTTGGGCTACTTGATGTTCGGATATTGCTATGTCCAAGGCGGTTTTTACATTGTCAAACTGCTGTTGAGTTGTCGATTCTTCCGCTAGTAAATTAGCATAGCGTTGAAATTCTTGTCGTTGTCTGGTTAATTTGGTCTGAGCTACTTTGATTTGCTCTTTGGCTACTTGGGCATGACTTTGGAGCGTATAAATGTTGGCATCCAAAATCGACAATTGCGCTTGTGCTTGCTCTAACGAAGCTTTTGTCTCAGAAAGAACAGCGCCATAATCACGGTTGTCTAGGACTACTAGGGTATCTCCTGCCTGAACCAATTGGTTCTCTTCAAAGTAAATGCGCTGAATATAACCGCCTACTTTGCTGTTAATCGGATTGACATATTGCTCCACTTGAGCGTCATTGGTCGATTCGTATTTGATGTATTCGATACTGGCAAGTAAACCGTAAATGGTTAGTCCACCGAGTATAACTAAGGCTAAAATCTGTGTGCCTTTTAAAATGATATGGTCTGTTTTTGTTGTATGTTTATTCATGATGATGCTTATAAATTACCGATTACTTTTTGAATTTGATAGTATTCAATTTTGGCGTTGATCTTCGCATTAGTACGATTAAATTGCGCTTGTAAAACTTGTGTTTCCGCGTCTAATAAGTCGATGAGTAACGCCTGTTGATTGAAGTAACTATTGCGAATAATACGCAGGGTTTCTGTTGTTTGTACAATGTTTTTCTCCGCTAACTCAATGCGGTCTAAACTCTCCTGATACTTGATAAAGTAGGTTTGCAATTCGTTTTTTACCTGATCAATTCGATCTTCTTTGTCTACCTGACGCTGTAGAATCTCAATCGCTTGGCTGTTCTTCTTGTGCTTGGTATGGTAAATATTCGATAGAGGAATACTGAGTTTTAGTCCTACTTGTCCAAGCCCGTAGAGCGCTTGTGTATAAGGGTAAGACTTGTTTTGAGGGTAGCTCAATCCATAGTCAGCAAAAAGCGAGAGCTTAGGCAGTCGTGTGGCATTAATTTGCTTTAGTGCTAGTTCTTCTTTTTGAATGTCGTGATCCGCCAATTGAATGGCATAGGCTTGTTGTAACGCTTGATCTAAATTTTCCTCATACGTCGCCATCAAGGGTAGGGTGTCCAAATCAGGGTAAAGTGGGACAAGGGGATCGGAAGCAGCTCTTCCCATAAACAGATTCAATTGCTGAACCACTAACGCAAGGTTGTTTTCAATTTCTTTCAACAACATCTGATGATTGGAAAGTGTTACCTCTGCACGCAATACATCACTTTTGAGGACAGTGCCGTTTTGATACAAGCTGTTTATGTCTTTCAACTGCTTTTGATCTTGTGCAATTTCCTTCTCAACGAGTGTTTGATAATGCAGCTGTAGGACCAAGGAGAAAAATAATTTGGTGCTTGCTATTTTAGCTTCAGCAGTTGATTGTACTAAGGCAATTTGCAAGGAAGCTAGTTCTACTTTTTGTATTTGAATAGCTCTGTTTTTTTGCTGCCCTTGATAGAGGGTAATATCGGTGTACAAAGAAGTTCCGTATTGTGTAGACTTAAGAGGAACTACGGTTGGTTGATGGAGAAATCCGTCTTCATATAACGGCATATCTGAGCGTTTACTGTAATGTCCGTCTAGTTGTACTATTGGTAGTTTACTGCTTTGTGTCTGCTTGATATCTTCTTGTTTTTGCTGGGTTTGCAAGCGAATTAACGCTAGTTTTTTATAGTTTTCCTCCGTGTATTGCCATACTTTTTGTAAATCAAACGCAGGGGAAGACCCCACATTTTCTTGTCCGAGTATAGTATGACAACCCAGGATAAAAAAGAGCAAAAAGGGGAGGTGTTGACTTTGTTTCATTGTTTCTAACATTTGTTTGGTACAAAATTAAATTAGAATGATTCTAAGTATTTTATATAACAAGCCAATATTTTACTTATTTTAGCCAATATGAAAATCCTAGAACAAGCCGAGAAAGATATTGATCAATATCCGAAGAGTATTTACATTATGCGAGAGCAATTGGAGCATCGTTTTCCCCCGCATAAGCACAACAAAAGTCAGATATTATTAGTATCTGGAGGGATTGCCTATC
>JASLHL010000321.1 GCA_030152225.1 Flavobacterium sp.
TGGCAATGTAACTCGATTGTTATCGGTCAACATTTTATAGCGCAAATCACTGCTAAATTGATTGAATTTGGAATTAATTCCCACACTCCAATAAAAACCATTATCCACGAAATAATTGAAATTATAACGTACATTATCCCCTACCGCCACATCCAACGAAGCAACATCACTCTTGAGCAGTAGATTTTTTTGCGTCACATTGACTAAGGCTGCTGATTTGTATAGCCCATCGTAATGCACCCCAAGCTTTAAATAGCGCTTAATTGGATTTTCTACTAGATCCATCACCAATTCATCGCCATCGCCATTTGCGTCAAAACGATAGGAAATGCTACTAAAGTTATCGGATCCATTCAGCTGATCAATTCCTTTTTCTAGATCATCAAAAGAAATATAACTTTCAGGTTTAAAACCTAATTTTCCGTGTACATACCGTTGAGTATAATGCTTTAATCCATTAATATCAATGGAGTTAACATATAGTTTATCCGTGTATTTGGGCACAAACTGCTTTTGTAAAACATCTTTTCTGCCTCCTATTTTTTTTATTTCCTCCAATTTGACATTGGCAGCCTCTACTCCTCTTTCAATGATTGCTTTTCCTTCATCAAAAGAGATAACAGTATACCCAGAAATATCAGGCTTGATATAAATATCCGTCTGATCGATCTTATTTTTCATTTGATTGATCGTGGAATAGTTGGAGATTTGAAGCAAGACATCCGCAGCTCCATTAATATCATCAATAGATTTTAACCCATCCTGTACATCGACACCAATCACAATATCAGCCCCTAACGCTCTAAGTTCATCAATAGGGTAATTATTGACAATTCCTCCGTCAATCAGGTGATGTTCGTCAATTAAAACTGGCGCAAACAAAGAGGGAAACGCACCACTAGCCAAGATAGCTTGTGGCAAATAGCCCGAGTCAATCAATACGGGTTTACCAGTTTCAATATTGGTTGCAATACACAAAAAAGGAATATTCAAATCGTTAAAATCACGTACATGACGCACATGTGCCAAAAGCTTATTCATCAAGTTGTAGTTGTACATACCACGAGAAAAAGCCTTGGGCAATCCTATTTTAAATTTATCAAAAGGCAAAGTCAACGCATAAATTTCATCATTTTTCTTTTCGTAAAATGATTTGGACACACGAGGAATATAATCTCGGATTAAAGCCGTTGCATCGATACTGCTAAAAATAGAATCTAACTCACTAGCCGTATACCCTGATGCATAGAGACCTCCTACAATAGCGCCCATACTCGTTCCCGTGATATAATCGACTTGTACACCTTGTTCTTCTAGCACTTTGAGCACCCCAATATGAGCCAATCCCTTTGCACCACCTCCACTCAAAACCACTCCTACTTTTGGTCGATCCTTCAGCTTTTCCTTCGTTTGATTGGTCTCTTGAGCAACTCCCGTAGCACCAAGTAGTGCAATTGCTATAACAACAATAATTCTGTACATAGTTTTTCTTTTTTTCGCCCTACTAATTTACTTCAAATGTTCCAATAAAACTTTAGTTTTTACTTTCCCAATGATACTTTCTACTTCTTCTAGTGGTGCTTCTTTAATTCGCTTCACAGATTTAAAGTGGTTGAGCAACTTGGTCTTCGTTTTTTCACCAATACCAGGTACTTCATCTAACTTGCTAGTAATTGCATTTTTACTGCGTTGGTTTCGGTGAAACGTCAAACCAAAACGGTGGGCTTCATCTCGAAGGTGAATAATCACTTTCATTGTCTCTGATCGCTTATCCAAGTACAACGGATAACTATCCCCTGGATAAAAAATTTCCTCCAATCGTTCTGCTAAACTGATAATGGGAATTTCCCCCCTTAATCCTAAATCTTCAAGGCTTTTTAACGCAACCCCTAATTGTCCTTTACCTCCATCAATAACAATTAAATCTGGTAGTGGTTCTTTTTCATCGAGCAAACGTCTATAACGTCTGAATACAATTTCTTGCATGGAAGCAAAATCGTTTGGACCTTCTACGGTTTTGACATTAAAATGACGGTAGTCTTTTTTACTGGGTTTTCCGTCTTTAAATACCACACATGCGGCAACAGGATTGGTTCCTTGAATATTTGAGTTATCGAAACACTCAATGTGACGCGGTTCTTTCGGGAGTCGCAAATCTTTCATCATCTGCTGCATGATGCGTTTCACATGTCGATCGGGATCGACAATTTTAATTTGCTTCAATTGATCTAAACGATAAAACTTAGCGTTGCGTTCAGACAAGTCCAACAGGGCTTTTTTATCCCCCATTTTAGGTACAGTAACCTTAATCTCTTCTCCTAATTCTACCTCAAAGGGCACCAAAATCTCTTTGGTCAATAATTCAAATCGACTTCGTATCTCAACAATAGCCAATTCAAGTAATTCAGCATCCGTCTCTTCCAATTTCTTTTTCATCTCCATATTGTGAGAGCGAATGATTGCTCCATAGGAAACTTGTAAAAAATTGACATAAGCATTGGTTTCATCCGAAAGAATAGTAAAGACATCTACATTGCCAATTTTGGGATTGACAATGGTTGACTTGGCTTGATAATTCTCAAGCAACTCAATCTTTTCTTTGATTTGTTGAGCCTCTTCAAAACGCATATCACCGGCTAATTCCAACATATACGTTTTGAATCCCTTGAGACTTTCCTTGAAATTCCCCTTGAGGATATCGCGTATTTCGGTGATTTTTTTGTCGTATTGTTGAACTGATTCGTAAGCTTCACAAGGTCCCCCACAGTTACCAATATGGTATTCTAAGCAAACCTTGAATTTTTCACTGCGAATATTTTGTTGAGATAAGTCATAATTACAGGTGCGTATAGCATACAATTCTTTGATCAAGTCCAATAAGGTAGCCACTGTCTTGGTACTGGTATAAGGTCCAAAATATTCTGAACCGTCTTTGACCATACGACGGGTGGTAAAAACACGAGGAAAGGGTTCTTTTTTGATGCAAATCCACGGATAGGATTTGTCGTCCTTCAACAAGACATTGTATCGGGGCTGGAGTTGTTTAATCAAATTGTTTTCCAACAGCAACGCATCTGTTTCGGTCGGAACAACAATGTGTTTTATTTTTACAATTTTTCGGACCAATACATTGGTCTTTGCATTGTCGTGTACTTTATTGAAGTAGGAGCTCACGCGCTTCTTTAGATTCTTTGCTTTACCGACATACAAAATCTTCCCTTCTTTATCAAAATACTGATATACACCCGGTTGGTCGGGCAAAGTTTGTATCTGTAACGCTAACTCTTCTTTTACTTGCATCTACTCCATGATTAAGTCACAAAATTAAAGCTAAAATAGATGAGAACAAAAAAGCGATGAAAATTCATCGCTTTTTTCCATTTAAATTAATCAATTATAATGGATATAACTCCTCTATTTTTTATCGTCTAAAAAGATAATGCCAACTATTTTTCTGCCGATATTATTTGATGGCTGGTCTATCATATTAAATCTAAGGTTTGGCCTTAAACAATTTAACACTGATCCCCAAAACCAAAACCATGCAAACAATGGCAACCCAAAACCAAGCAGGAGGAAATACCCAAAAGTTCATCCCTGCCCATAGTAGCAATAACACTGCAAATATTTTAAACCGATAGGTAATTATAAGTTCCATTACTATTTTTACTTTCTAAGGATATAATCAATATTGATTATGTTGTTGATTGTTTTTTACATACCCTCTTTCTAGTGTATCATTTTTTGTTTCCGACTAGCATTCCGGTCTGCTAATTCACATTCCGGATTGCCAGTTTATATAGAAACAACACGTTTTTATCTTATTTTATTTTCTTGTATTGGCTTGATAATACAGCAAACACAACAGCACGAGCTTCATCCTTTTGATAACCATAAGCAAATGCTAAAGGTTTTCTTGTATTCCACTCATCGTCTGGATCATTAATCTCTTTTAAAAAATTTAATACTCTAACATCACTAACTTTTAATGACGGATTAGCCTCTGGACTTACAGCCCAAGATTGATTATTTACCAACAAATCCTTCATATACATTTTCATTGTCGCAGAATAATTCATCCCATTAATCAATTGAGTCATATCGGAAGTCATCACATTTTTCAATTCCAACTCCGTTGGAGTAAGATAGGAACTTGTAACAACAGCTAAAAAATCTGTATTTGTATATGCTTTTGTCTCTACTTGGCTAATCAAATACTTAGCCGATATAAAATCATTCACGCCTACAAAAGAATTCTCAATTTCTGTAATCATACCACCCCAATTCGCTTGCGTACCATGTTGCACTTCTACTGACTGCTGTGCTATTTCGCTTTTTTCTACATCTGTACTACAAGAAGCAAACAACAAGCCGAATACTGCGCATATATAAATCTTTTTCATAGTTTTGCCTTTTAAATTAATATTCGTTCCTTTTTTGAATTAAATTATTTAATGCTTAAATGAATTTGTTTACTGTGATTTACAAAGCAAACTTAGGAGGTTCGATCAAAATGCACAAATTTTGATCATATATACAAGGGAAGGATTGTAAATAGCAAATGTCATTTTGTAAAAAACACTGATTTTAAACAAGTTAAAACGATAAAATTTGTCTAGCGGAAAAATTGTAAGTTTAACGGAAAAATTGTAAAAAACACTGATGATCAATGTTTTATAAAACACAAAAAAACATTACCTTTAAGAAAACACTTTTAAAACCTTACAAAATGTTTTTAAAAAAACTCGTATTTCTCTTTTGTCTAACCCTTAGTGGAGGCTTTTGCTATAGCATACCTGCTAAAAACAATGTCGACTATAAGAATTGGTCCTTATCTGATTTACTGTTCAGCATCAATTCTGACCTGTTAAACCCTACGGATAAGGAAATTTATCTTGAATACTACTTACAAAAAGCGAAGAGAGAACAAGTCCCTGAAGCGATTATTGTTGGTTATCGAAAAAAAGTTCTCTTAGCAAAAGATTATGATCTAAAGAATACCTACGCGGATAGTTTGCTTCAATTTACATTAGAATTAAAAGACATTCAAGCCATAGGAACAGCATATAATGTAAAAAGTCATGTAGAATATGTTAACAAGAATTATAAAAAAGCATTAGAGTATAGTTTAAAATCTGAAGATTATTTACAAAAATCACAAGATGAATATACACTCAATAAAGTAAAAGGATCCATTGGCTCTATTTACTATCACTTAGAAGAATATGAAAAATCAGAAAAAGCAACGAAAGAAGCCCTCTTATATTATCAAAGTAAGCTTCACGATACAAGTAACGCCTATAACAATCTTAGGGGCTATATAACCAATGTTTTCGCTCTAAGTAAAACAAATTTTCGTCAACAAAAAAATGATACCATTCAACTCTTAATTAATGAAGGTTATCAAGCCATAGATCGCCTTAATTCCAAAGACAAGGTATTAGAAACAGCTTATTTTGATTTAATCAATGGGATGTACAACCACAGATTAAAACACTATTCTATTGCGGACTCCTTATTAACAAGATCATTAGTACCAATACAAACTAATGGTGATTTTGCCAACGAGCATTTAGCTTATTTGTATTTAGGAAAAAATGCATGGGAAACCAATCAGCGAGAAAAAGCCCTACCCTATTTTGAAAAGATTGA
>JASLHL010000057.1 GCA_030152225.1 Flavobacterium sp.
GTAATTTTTCGAAATACATTTGAACCCAACTTGGTATTCCTGAAATCACAGTTAAATCTTGATCAACGGTCTCTTCTACTATCAAATCGACCTTGGTTTCCCAATCCTCTATACAATTGGTTTTCCAACTGGGCAATCGGTTTTTTTGTAAATATTGAGGTACATAATGAGCCACAATACCGGAGAGTCTTCCGAAATTAATTTGGTTTTTCTGTTCTAATACAGGGCTACCTTGTAAAAATATCATTTTACCGTCAACAAAATCAGCTTGCCCGGTTTCATAAATGTATTCCAAGATGGCGTTTCTCGCAGCTTTAATGTGATAAGGTAAGGAATCCTTGGTCAAAGGAATGTATTTGGCACCCGAAGTAGTACCCGATGTTTTGGCAAAATACAAGGGTTTTCCAGGCCATAAAACATCCTGTTCTCCACCAATGATACGATCAACATAAGCTTTTAAACCTTCGTAATCCCGAACGGGAACCCGAGATATAAAATCACTGTGATTTTGTATATCCTTAAAATGATGTTCTTGTCCAAAAGCCGTGTTTTGGGCTTTTAAAAGTAGTTCTTTAAACACCCGTTCTTGGGTGTCAACAGGGTTCAACGCCCATTTCTGAGTTTTGTGATGAACGATATTAGCAAAAATCTTTGCTGCTAAGGATTTTATGGACATATTTTTCTAATCAAAATCTATAAACATGGTAGGATCAATTGGATAACTGTCTTTCCACAATTCAAATTGTAAGTAATTGGGAGCACTACCGTCTATTCCCTCTCCCACAAGACCTAAGGCTTCACCCGTTTTTACTTGGTCTCCTTGAGCCTTGGTTAAGGATGTGGCTCTTTTATAAACGGAAATAATTCCTTCTGCATGGCGTAATATAAGAACGTACCCACTTTGAGGAGTCCATTCCGCTAAAACTACAATACCAGCTGCAATAGCTTTTATTGGTGTATTCTTCGGAACCGCCACAACTACCGAATAATGTCTTTGTTTAGGGTCATACCGCTCTACTAAAGTACCCTTGACTGGCGGAAATAAAACCATACTCACCTTAGGTTTTGCCTCTTGGAAAAGATTATACTTATCTTCCGCTAAAACCAATTCCCTCAATTTTTTATCGCTTTCACTTACTTGTAAATCTTTACTTTCCAAAAGCGGTATTTCATTTTTAACTACCGAATCCAAATTGACTTTGGACAATTCGATTTCTCCTTTTAAAACCTTTTTGACCGACTCTATATATGCTTCATTGTTAATTGCCAATTGTTCTAAAGAATCTGTTTTCAAGGTTAATTCAATAGCTTGCCGCTTTAACTCTGCAGAAGAATAACCCGGAATCAACTCTTTTAAAGGGGTAAAAACAATCAACAAAACAGTAGAAATAATTAAAAATAAAAACAATGAAAGACCGGCTCCAATTACATTAATCAGATTTAATTTTATCGAAAAGATTTCTTCAAAGGTGTGTTCGTTAAACAACACAATTCTATTTTTATTTAGAAATCTCTTTTTCAAATGCTCGCGTTTCAGCCTTTTCTTAGACATAATTTGAAAATTTTTCTCGTACAAATATAGCAATTAAACCAAAGTCCGTAATTCAATTCCGCTTTTATTAACTTGCGTTTAAGCCTGAATGTTAATGTTTATATCTTATAGACAAATAATTCTTTTGTATTGTTCTGTTATCGCTTATTTTATTATATCTTTGCTCTATATATTGAAAATAAATTTATATTATGTATTCATTATCAGTGTTTCTAGGATTAGTTGGACCGTGGCAGATTGTATTAATTGTAGCCATTGTTCTATTGATGTTTGGCGGTAAAAAAATTCCAGAATTAATGAAGGGTTTAGGAACTGGAATTAAGGAATTTAAAGATGCTACTAAAGAAAACGAAGACAAATCAACTTCTAAGAAAAACACTTCTAAAGAAGACGATTCTAAAACAGAATAAGTTTTTGTAAATCTAACATATTCATGCACTAACTAAAATTAGTGCATTTTTTTATGCAAAAAAATACCTGTTTGATATCAAACAGGCATTTTCCCTCATAAAACATAATAAAAAACACTACTTTTTCTTTTAATAAATGGGGATTATTTCTTTTTAGTCTCTTCTTTTTTAGTTCCTTCCGCAGGGATTTCTTTCTTGGTTTGATCATCCTTGGAAGCCTTTGGTTTTTCTAGCGGCTCGACATCCATTTGCTGAGGCGTAATCTTAACTGGTTCTTCCGTTTGCTTAGTCTTATCCCGAGTTTCTTTTTTATTCTTCTGCGGTTCTTGTGCAAAACTTACCATAGCAATAAGTAGAAATGCAGCTATCAATACTTTCTTCATATTTTTTTCTTTTGGTTTCTAAATACTGCCAAGAATAATCTTTTGACTACACTATAGAAATATTCAAAATCAACGCCAAACTATAAACTTGATGAAACTAATTTTAATACAAATTATAATACATTGATTGTAAGTGATTTGTAATTTTAAAAAAAGACATTCAAAAACCAATAAGATTTGCATAAAACGGGGAATTCCGTAAAAATC
>JASLHL010000167.1 GCA_030152225.1 Flavobacterium sp.
AATGGATATTGTGGATTTCATTACATGGATAAATCACATGATATTTGGATGAGTTTTGCTTTGATCAATCCCATTGTAGAACAAGACTCATTAGCAAAATCAGAAAGTTTTGAAAAACTCCGCAAGATGAGTCAAGAGGAACGGGATAAGATGCAGCAAATACACGATTTAATAGGAAACAAAAATTACGAAAAAATCTATACCATTGAGGAGTTATGCCAGCGTTTTGAATTGAGCAAAAATGCCTTTCAAAAAGGATTTAAATTGTTGTATAACCAAACGTTTTATACCTATTATTTAAATAAACGGATGGAATATGCCCAACAACTACTTGCTTATTCGGAACTGTCGAGTCACACAATTGCTGAAAAATGTGGTTTTTCTGATTACTCCAACTTTTTTCGAAACTTTCAAAAAGTTGTGCATTGTAGTCCAGCTCAATATCGCAAGCAGAATTATAAAGGTTTGAAAATAGAAGATTATATAACCAAGTAAACCGCCCAAATTGAAAGGATTTGAGCGGTTTTGAAAAAAAAAATAAAAGCTTAAAATGTTGCTATTTCACTTGTCTATTCTTAATAGAAGTGGCCGTTTCTAAATTTAAACGCACTTCTTGAAGTGTCTCATTTAATTGTGTTCTCATGTTGTAATTATCGACATTGTTAACCGCATCAATTAATACATCCGCAGCTTTATTGTGTTTTGAAATGACAACTTCGAGCCATTTTTCATCAAAATTCTTTGCGTTTGTCTTTTCTAAATCCTCTATTTCTTCCCACTGTTTGTCTGATAAATTATGAGGAACTGCATACCTCATATCACTTGCTAAAGCATTGAGCTTTTGTAGTCTATCCTCCGGTTTTTTCTCAAGTTCTGAGGCGAAATCACGAATCTTTTCGTTGTTTGATTTTCGCTTTCCGAGTTTACCTAATTCAGCGACGAATAATTGATCATGAACAACATCAACTAAATAAGAAGAGTAATCCTTATTTTGTTGCTCAAGTGTATGTTGTTGATTCGCTTTGTTTTGCTCTTTGGCTATTTTTTCGGGCTCTTTCGCCTTGGGTCTATCTTTGCATGAAGCTAGAAATACCAGTATGAAAAAGGTTAAAAAAAGGGTTTTTGTATGTGATTTCATAGTTATAAATATTGGTTAAACATGATCTAATAAATTAACTCCTTGATCGATGCGCAATTCAATCTCTTGTATTAGTTTGCTATAGAAGGTTTGTAAATCAGAATTTTTGGTGTTCTGTTTTAAATCCCATAAGACTTCTCGAATGCTAAATTGCAGTTTGATGGTTTCATCCAGAAAATCGCGATCATAGCTGCTAAGATTTGGTGATTCCAATGCGTTTATTGTGAATCGAGTATTTGTTCGAAATAAAATCTCATTTTGTTTTTCTTTGCTAATTAAGCTTTCCATTTCTTTAAGTGCATGTTCATATTCCTGCAAAATTTGTTCTGCAAATTCCTGAACTTGTGCGCTCTGACTTTGTGTGGTTGCTACTTTTGTATAGTATAATTGAGTAGCTATCAAATTGCTGAAACGTTGTTCTAAAACCTCCTGATTGCTAGAATCATACTGCTCTTTATAAGTAAAAGGTGCCGTATGAACCGGCTTTGGATCGCTCTGTTCTTTATATAGATACTGTTCCGATTTAGATTTGTTTTTACAAGAGGTAAAAAACAAAAACGCGAAAAACAAGACAGTAAAAAGGATAACAAAAAGTTTGTAATTGAAGGATACTCCCATAAGTGTATGTTTTTAAGTGAATAAAAGTGGCTTACCAAGGATGTTGCTATTATGGTATGAGTAACTATGGAAATTGCCTTGGGTAAGCCACTTGATTTTCAATTCAAGCAATTTTAGTGGGCTGAAACTAAGTTGTTTTTTACCTTGGTTTCTTTATTTTTTATAGCGATGTCGCTTGTTGGTTTTCTACGGCTTGAGGAACTTGTTTAGTGTACTTTATCGCGGCTGTCATCTTCTTTTTCATTTGATTTTTCCTGTAGATGTTCGCTTTCACTTGCTTTAAGGCTCATGTAGTATGTTCCTATTTGTGAAGTTCGAAATCTATTTCTTGTTCTTCAAGGGTTTATTTTGAAATTGATTATTTCAATTGTTTATTTTTAATATAAGTTGCAGCCTCTAGGTGTGAACGAACCTCTTGTAAAGTTTCATTTAATTGAGTTCTAATCGTGCTATTATCTACATTATTAATGGCTTTAATCAGAACATCAGCTGCTTTGTTATGTTTAGAAATAACTACATCGATCCATTTTTCATCAAAGTTTTTTGCATTGGATTTTTCCAAATCTTTTATTTCTTCCCATTGTTTATCGGAAAGATTATGAGGCATCATATACGCAAAGTCATTTGCTAGGTTATTTAGTTTTTCCAATCTATTTTGGTGATGCTTTTCTAATTCAGCTGCAAAATCTCGAACTTTTTCATTCTTTGATTTTCTCTTTCCAAGTTTTCCAAGCTCAATTTCAAATAGCTGATCCTGTACTACATCTACCAGATAGGAAGAATAGTCTTTTTGTTGTTCTGTATGATACTGGTGGTTTGCCTGGTTTTGTTCCTTGGCAATATGATCTGGCTCTGCAGCCATTGGACGTCTATCTCTACATGATACAGCTACAAGAGCTATAAATGTAGTAAGAAGTAAAATTTTTGTATATATTTTCATAATAATCAGTATTGGTTAAACATGGTTTAATAAATTAATTCCCTGATCGATTCGCTGTTCAATTTCTTGAATCAGTTTAGTGTAAAAAGTTTGTAGATCAGCCTTGTCAGTACTTTTTTTTAGGTACCCTAATACCTCTCGTATACTAAATTGCAATTTGATGGTCTCGTCTAAAAAATCTAGCTCATAATTTGAGGGTATCTCAGATTCAAGCTTATTAATAAAAAGTCTATGATCAGTGTTAAACAATAGTTCATATTGTTCTTCCTTAGTTAGAAGACTTTTTAATTCTGCGAGTGAATTTTGATAGGCTACCAAAATATTTCTAGCAAAGTCTTGCATGTTTGGATCCTGACTTTTTACGGTTGCAATTTTAGTATAGTACAATTGGGTGGAGAGTAGACTACTGAATCGCTTGTTCAAAACCTGCTGATCGGAGGTGTCATACCGCTCTTCGTATGAAAAGGGTAGGGTATGCACAGATCCATTAGCCTTATCGTCTTTATAAAAATAGTTTTCTGTTGCCTGCTTTTTTCTACGCGAAATCAGTAATAAGAAAGCAAAAAACACAAATGCAAAAAGAATAACAAAGATTTTATATGTGATTGATACGCCCATAATAAAATATTTTTTTACTGGATAAAAGTGACTTACCTCGGTTGTTGTTTTTGGTATGAGTAACTAGAGCAATAACCATTGGTAAGTCACTCGATTTTCAATCCAAGCAATTTTTAGAACTGAATAAAGCTACTTTTTTAACTTTGTATCCTTTGAAGCGCTAGTGCTATTTGATTTTGTTGACTTAGAAGCTGTTGTGGTTTTTTGTTTTGAGCTGTCATCATCATCATGTTGATGTTCTTCTCCTTCTTCCTCTTCTTCATGCTGGTCCATATTTTGGGTGTTACCTTGGCCACTGGCTTCAAGATTAATATGATATTCCCCAATATAGGTAAGCTCACAATCCGTTTGTTCTTCTTCCTCTAGCGTTTGCTCAAGTAAGTCAGCTAGTTCATGCTCCTCTATAGCTAAGGCAAACTGGATAAGGCCGCCATACGTAGCAATTTCGTAATGCTCAATTTGTTGTGCTACTACGATAAGTCCAGCGTCACGCACCATGCTTTTATCTGGAGTAACCTTGATTATCTTTTGTGTGATTTTATCAAAAGTCTCCATTACGGAACAGGCTTCTTTTTTAGCAGTAATATGTAAGTGCCTAAAGATTCGCTCAAGACGCATAATTTGCTTTCTTGTTACAATTTCATGATCTTGAAAAGCGTCTTTTAACTGATGAGTTGTTGCTGCTTTAATTAATGTGGGCAATGATTCTAAAATGGCTTGTTCCGTATTATATATTCCTTTTAATAAGGTAATAAAAAGCGTTTTAAACGCTGTAGTTGCCTCTGTGGTATGATTCAAATTTTCCATAATTCACTGTTTATAAAAGAAGGAGAAAGATCTCCTTCTTCTAATTGATACTTGCCTGAAAGATAGTTATCTTCGAGAGTTGCTACTTGAACGTCCGCCACCATGGGATGCACGACCACCCATTCTTGCTATTTCAGTTCGTTTAGCTTTACTCATCGACGCAAAACCGCGACGGCTAGTACCGCTATTTGAATTTCCTGATGAACTAGAACCAGAATTTCTAGAGGAAGAGTTGTATGATCCTCCTCTTGAACCAGAACCAGCGTTTCTTGAAGAAGAGTTATAAGATCCTCCTCTTGTACCAGAACTAGAGTTTCTTGAAGAAGATCCGTATGATCCTCCTCTTGAACCAGAACCCGAATTTCTAGAGGAAGAATTGTACGATCTTCTTCCAGCGTTAGCGCTAGAATTTCTAGAGGAAGAATTGTATGATCCTCTTCCTCCTCCTTGTTTAGGAATAAATCTTCCTTGAGAATCACGAGGGTGATCCTGTTCGTTAAAGTTCGTATTATAATCATCCTCATAGTCGCCACCTTGTTGATCATAATCAAAATCTTCGTCATCGAAGAAATACTCTAAATCTTCTTGATCCATTTGATCATCATATCTTTCGTCTTCTGCTCCATCATCATATCCATGTTCATAGCCTAATTGATAAATCTCTTCTGCTAGCTCATACAAATGAGATCCGCTATTGTTGCCGTGAGACTGATTGCCTCTTGAATTTTGGTGATTCATAATTTATTTTTTAAAGGGTTAATATCAACTGCGATACTAGCTGTCATAAAAGCCGCAGTTGTTATATGAACTTCAATTACTGTGCTCAACAAGAATAAAAATATTTAAAGTAAATTTTATTAATGTTGCTATTTTTAGTGTTAAAAAAATAAATTACTGCAAGTAATCTAACTTCTGTCTAGGATGAGTAGCTATTTATGATATGTTTTTTATAAAAGAGGTTTTAGTGTTAACTATGTTATTAAATAATAATTAAAATATAAATAAGGTTAATTTATTTTGTTATTTGTTTTTTATAAGTTAAATGCTTTATTATAGTTTTATTTTTAATTAGATGTAGATGTAATTCGTTGATAATCAATTGTATATGTTTTTTAGTAAAAAAACAGTATGGAATAAAGGTTTTTTTAGTAAAAAGGATTTAATAGGTGTTTTTTCTACAATTTGTGTAATAATTGCCCATAATTTCTACATTGTTTATTGTTTTGTAGGGGGTATTTTGTATAATTATTCAATATTGAAACTAATTAATAGCAATATTTAAAAGCGGATGGTTAGTATAGGTTTAAACGAGCTGAAAATACTTTGTGCATTTAAATAGGGGAGTTGTAGCGTCTATGGAGTGCTATTTGTATTACTCATAAGTAAAGCGTATTAATTGTAACGAATAAGCATATGAGTATACTACCCGATAGTTTCCAACGATACATTCGTTTTTTTGTGTTTATAAATAAATATTGGAATGCCGATTTTATTACTATAGCGGATGAAAATCGAACGAAAGAATCAGAGAACTTGGATGATTTTAATCACACAGCTGATGAATTAGTTGAAGATTTAAAAAAAATGGGCCCCACTTACATCAAGTTGGGGCAACTATTATCCACACGTCCAGACTTACTACCTAGAGAATATATTCTCGCTCTTCAGGAATTGCAAAATGATTTAGATCCTTTTTCATATGATCAAGTGCAAGAAATTTTTTATCAAGAAATTGGGCAAAGCATATCCAGCGCATTTAAACATTTCCAAGTAGAACCTATAGCGACGGCTTCTATTGGACAGGTTCATAAAGCAGTACTTCATTCTGGTGAGACTGTTGCTGTAAAAATTCAACGGCCAGGTATCCGAAAAAAGATGTTTGATGATTTAGATGTATTACTTACTTTATCGGAAAAGGCTGAAAAATACAGTGATAGTGCTCGCAAATTTGCTACTTAAAAGAAACAAACCCCCATGCTTTTTCTAGTAACCATCATTTATATTTTCTACATTTAACAACTAATCAAAAGAATAGGTTCAGTTGTTCTTGTATAAGGAGATAGGATGCTTATAAAGACAACATGCAACAGAATTAAAAACACAAGAATATGAGTTATGACTTAATGGTTTTTAAAAAAGAAGCCGCACCCAAGCAAAGAGCTGACTTTATGGAATGGTATGACCATCAAACGGAATGGACGGAAGATCACAGTTACAATGACCCAAAAAATACTGCGCTCGAATTGAACAATTGGTATGTAGAAATGATTCAAACCTTTCCCAATATGAATGGAGCGGATAGAGAGGATCTAGATGATGATGATTTTGATGATGCTTATGAATCGGACTACTCCATTGGTAAAGATGTGATCTATGTGGCATTTGCGTGGTCGATTGCAGAAGAAGCCTACAATAAAATGTATGAATTAGCAGCAAAACACGGCGTTGGATTTTTCGATGTATCCAGTAATGAAGGAGCAATCTTGTTTCCAGAAAATGGAAATTTAGTTCCGATAGATACCAAAGGATAAGGACCTACTATTGTAGTACCCATAGATCAATGAATACAATACAATACAATACAATATAATATAATACAATACAATACAATGGATTACATGTTAAGCAACCTGAGGTAGTGGGTTTAAAGCACATGTGTTGGACAACAATAGACAAGAAAAATGGACGTTTTTTGATAAGGAATATCCTTTTCTATACAACGCGTATTTTAGAGCTTCAGAATTTATTATCAGCCACATCAATGACCTGTGGAATCAACGAACGAAGCAAGAAAAACAAGCAGTATTGTTTTGGAATCGTTCCAAGTAAAATTTTTGCTTACTGATATATGCAAGTAGTTACTGTAATCAAGTCAAAGAGTTTAGCGCCTGTATGCACTTAGATGAAGAAGAGGTCTTTAGCGCTCTGCAATAGGTAAGGTTTTGTTTGGGTTTCCTATGGGTTTTGTTTGGTAAAATGGGGTCTAGCCCTAGTAAACACAGGAAAATACCATAGAATCCCCAAACAAATGACAACGTTTTGTTTGTACTAACCTGATTTTTAGTTTTTTAATTTTAATCAAGACGAAATATAACGCAATTTTAGCCCTTGTTTTCCCAAAAGTGGAAGAATAGAGAAGGGGGTATTTTCAGGTTAGATTATCCTTGATTAGTTTTGCAGTGTATTCCTCGAATAAGCTAGCAGAAAGGAGAGAATGTAGAAAAAATTAATCATTGTAAATCGAGAAATTATGACAGAAATTAAACAAGGTATTTTAGGATAAGTCAGTGGAAAAGTAGGTGCTGTCGTAGGAGCGAGTTGGAGAGGTAAAAACATCTTGTTACTCATTCTCTCTTTTATTTAACAGGTTCTCCTTCACTTTTGCTCGAAAGGCTGCTTCTGATAGCTGTAAATCAGCAGACTTATATAGTTTATAATGCTTTAGGTTATTATCTTGTGCGATTTCATAGGCATAGGAGATTTTTCTCATATCCTCCAGCGAATTACACAGGTTTTTACGCTTTACTTTTTTAGTAATACCAAATTTTTTATCTGTTAGATGAATACCTTTTTTAGTTATTTTGAAGGTAATACTATCCTGTTTGTGTATGTCGCTTAGGGGAATGGATACATTTCGCAATTGCGCATAGGATCTGGAATACCAGTGATTAAATAGTTCGTATTTCAAGGTGTCATTTTTAACCGTTATGGTGATATCGTAATGACCAGGTAAAAATTTGGGACCTTTACGAGAAGTAAAAACCTGTTCTTGCGCCTGTAGCGTAAATGTACCAAGTAGGGTTAGAAGTAAAATGTAGTTTTTCATTGGTGAGGGTAATGAGGTTTAGTATAGGTTAATTTACTAAAGTTCGCTAAGACTCAGGTGAACGATAGGGATCATTTACCACGATAATTTTCTCTACTACATCCCGAAACGTCAGTATAGATCCTGTCTCTAATGCAACTGGAGTAGAGGGGAAATTTAAAAAGGGTTTATTCAAATGCGCTGTTGAAGTAAAATCCAATACCTCAAAGACCTTATTTCCTCGAGCTAGGATCCCGATTTGTTCAATCATAGCAGAAAAATCAGTATCGAGATAGGAGGCAATAGGGGTGGAGGGTTTTAGCTCATCCACTTGAACCCCTCTGCGCGCTAAATACTTTTTTAGGGTGATAAAAACAGATGCACTTAAACAGGAATTTCCCAGTAATCGAACGGGAGTAACGGAGGTAAAAGTACAATGCTGAGCAATTAATTCACATACGTCTCTCAACGTTCTTTTTCGAGCAGGGGTAAGAACCGATTTCCATTGTTGTTCGGATACGGTGAGGTTAAATTCAACATTTAAAAAACGAGACAGTGGTCTCCAAGGCATGAGGTCTCTAGCACATCTCCAATCGCTGACTGTCGTATTAAAGTTTAAAATAAAATTTACATCGGCTTCAATGTCTAAAGGACTACAAATGCGATGTTGCTCTATAAAAATGTTGAGGATATCGAGCGCATTCAATTGTTGAGGTAGGATGTTCATGACCACGTTTACCATAAAGATTATAGGCTAAGATAATCAATAGTTGCTTCAATAAAAACAGAAGTTGCGAACTACTTTGTTACGAAGGAAGCATACAGTTGATACGAAATTTACGAACAACCGAAACAAAAAATTGTATATTGGTTTGGAAAACAAGAGTATAAAAAAACAAAAGCCAAGGATACCATTGGTTTCCTAAATAGAATAAGGAAGTTGATTCATGGCATTATTTTTTATGGGTCATCTCGTTTGAAACAAAAGATTGGATTTTCGAATGTACTGGGGAGTATAGCTATAAAAACGAAATTATTGTAAATAACTTTCTATTTTTGTCTATCAGCTAGATAAGATATGAAAAATGTAAAATGGGAAACCTTAGATCGCTTAAAGACTAATTTCAAAGAATTAGAGGCAAACGAGCACTATATTTATATGCCGTTTATTGATCTTGTGTATTATCCTTCGGAGCCTTATCGAGCGAATTATTATGGAATAGGACTTCTGGAAGAAGGGGAAATCACCTTTTATATTGATCTTACGGAATATACCATCAAAGCCCCGGCAATCATTTTTGTAGATACAACCTCGATAAAAAGATGGGATAAAACGCGTCCCACCTATGAGATGGTGAGTATTCTTTTTTCGGAAGATTTTTTACAGGATAAATTAGTGGAGAATAATATCTTGGCTTCTTTTTCTGACTTATCTAGTCTAGGTGGTTGTGTTACACAGCTAGACGATAGCGAGTTTGAACGCTTTAATACGCTGTTTAAAGTCATTGATTTATACGCTAATTCTGATAGTTCCTTTCATATAGAAGTAGTTCGAGGAGTGATTTACAGCATGATGAACGACGTGGCCTATCTGTATGAAAAATATGGCAATGTGACCAAAAACTTACCTAGTTTAGCACTTAAGTTTAGGGAAGCCGTAGCTAAACATTGTATAGAACATAGAAGTGTGCAATTCTACGCCTCATACCTCCATGTTCATCCTAAATACCTCAGTCAAGTTATCTCATCAGAAACGGGATTGACAGCTAGTGAATGGATACAAAAACAAGTAATCTTAGAAGCTAAAATCTTACTACAAGACCAAAATCTAACTATAGGAACCATCGCAGAGTTACTTCATTTTAGCGATCAAAGTACCTTTGGCAAATACTTTAAAAAGTATAATGGCATAAGTCCTAATGCTTATCGCCAAACGTTGTAAAGACAAGGCTTGTCGAATAACTTTTTCTTTAATAGCAAAGACAGATTAGGGGGGAATCAATAAGCTCCTTTCTTTTTTCTTCAACCTTACCTTTTGACTAAAAAATCTACTTTTTACCCCTTTACCTCCTTTTGTATTGATGATACATTTGCTGGGTGTTAGTATAGACGGAAAGCGACTAGCTAACGCAATTGTTCAATCCATACTAAACAGTTACAGATGAAAAAAGGATTTACTTTTTTATGTCTTGTTGCACTGATCTTATTCGGGGCATGTCAAGATAAAAAACAAGAGGAAGCGTGGGGGACAGTGGATCAAGTAGAGCCGTATCCAGTCCTTTTAATACAACCCGAGAACGCCCATTTATTTACAGATTATCCCGTGGTTTTACAAGGGATAAAAGATGTAGCGCTGCGTCCAAAGATAGATGGCTTTATAGAGGAAATCTATGTGGATGAAGGGCAAACGGTTAAAAAAGGACAGCTGCTATTCAAAATCTACGCCCCCCAATATCAGCAGGAGTATAGAGCAGCAGAGGCTTCAATCAAAAATGCAGAAGCGGAAGTCAACAACGCTCGTTTACAAGTAGCTAAAGCGAAACCCTTAGTTGATGCAGGAATTATTAGTAGCTATGAGTTAGCTGCTGCAGAATACGCATTAAAAAGTAAAGAAGCACAACTAACACAAGCTAAAGCGAATCTCAGCAATGCACAGGCTAATGTTGGTTATACGAAAGTAATTGCTCCATTTGATGGTCTAATTGGATTGATTCCCTATAAAATTGGTGCATTGGTAAGTAGTATGTCTTCGGAACCTTTAACCACCCTTTCTGAAATAGGAAGTATCCATGCTTATTTTGCGATGAATGAAAAAGAGTTTATCAATTTTATTCAAAAAGCAGGAGAACAACCCTTAGAACAGCAACTAGCCAGTATGGCTGAGGTTTCCCTTTTATTAGCTAATGGGGATGCATACCATCATAAAGGAAAAATAAATACAGTAAGTGGTCAAGTGGACCCTCAAACTGGAAGTGTGAGCTTTAGAGCGGTTTTTCCTAATCCGCAAGGTGTATTGCGCAGTGGAAATAGCGCTACAATTCGCGTGTATGAGCAGCTAAGTGAAGCTATTTTAGTTCCTCAAAAAGCAACTTTTGAGCTACAGGGTAAGCGATTTATCTATGTGGTGAATGCGGAAGGTGTAGTGACTAGCACAGCAATTGAAATTATGGAGAAAGTTCCTTCTAGCCAGTCCTTTGTCGTGACAAGTGGATTGAAATTTGGGGATACTATCGTAAGTGCCGATATCGGTGGGTTACGCGAAGGAATGAAGATCAAACTACAATAAAGGATAGCAGTATGTTGAAGAGATTTATAGAAAACCCTGTGTTATCCACCGTGATATCAATCATTATTGTAATACTAGGGTTATTAGGACTGTATTCATTACCTATCACGCAGTATCCTGAGATTGCACCACCGACAGTACAAGTGACTGCAAACTACCAGGGTGCAAATGCGGAGGCTGTAATGAAGAGCGTCATTGTTCCATTAGAAGAACAGATTAATGGAGTAGAGCATATGGCTTATATGAGCTCCAAGGCGAGTAATGATGGCTCGGCTGTTATTACCATTACCTTTACGCAAGGAGCCGATGCTGATATGGCAGCGGTAAACGTGCAGAATCGCGTGAGTCAGGCTCTGAGTCAATTGCCAGAAGAAGTAATAAAACAAGGGGTAACTACAACCAAGCGATTGAGCAGTGAAATATTCAGTTTCTTGCTCTATAGCGATGGTAATCGCTATGATCAGGCCTTTTTAGAAAACTATGCGCGTATTCATATTCTGCCTCAGATTAAGCGAATCAACGGAGTTGGAGATGCCTCTATTTATGGAGGACGGGAATATAGTATGCGAATCTGGCTTAAGCCCAATGCAATGGCTTCTTATGGCCTCACGCCAAGTGATATTGTGGCGGCTTTACAAGAACAAAATGTAGAGGCTGCCCCTGGTAAAGTAGGGGAAAATAGCAAACAAAGTTTTCAGTATGCCTTAAAATATACAGGACGATTAGAAACGCCTGAAGCATTTGGCGCTATTGTTATTCGCACTACTAATACAGGTAAGATATTGCGTTTGCGCGATGTGGCAGAGATAGATTTAGGCGCCTATTCGTATGGGATGACCGTAACTGCTTATCAACAACAAGGTACTTATATAGCCGTTAATCAGGTGGCTGGATCGAATGCGCATGAGATTATTAAGCAATGTGAAGCCTTGTTGAAAGAAGCAGAAAAAGACTTGCCTGCGGGTGCGAAGTTTGAAGTCTATGCTAACTCTAATGATTTCTTGTTGGCCTCTATTGATAAATTAATTGCAACTTTACTAGAAGCTTTTGTATTAGTTTTTATCGTGGTATTGGTATTCTTACAAGACTGGCGTTCTACTTTAATCCCCGCTATAGCAGTGCCAGTGGCCATTGTAGGTACCTTCTTTTTCTTAAACTTATTTGGTTTTTCTATTAACTTATTGACTCTTTTTGCACTGGTTCTCTCCATTGGTATTGTAGTAGATGATGCGATCATTGTAGTCGAGGCGGTTCATGCCAAGTTATATGAAGGGGCTGAAACCGCTAAGAAGGCTACTATGAGTGCCATGAGTGAATTAACCACGGCTATTATTTCGATTACCTTAGTGATGTCAGCTGTATTTGTACCTGTTACTTTTATTGAAGGATCTGTGGGGGTGTTTTATAAGGAATTTGGTATCACCTTAGCCGTCGCTATTTTGATTTCAGCTATTAATGCCTTGACCTTGAGTCCAGCGCTATGTGCTATCATGTTGAAGCCAACCTCTGGAATACAGCAAGAGAAAAGGGGATTTCTAACGCGATTTAAAACCGCTTTTAATAGTTCCTTTGATCGAATGACTAATCGCTATGTTGGGATATTGGGCTTCTTAAATAAAAATAAATGGTTGTCTCTAGGCAGTGTTATTGTCTTTGGTGCCTTGTTTGTATTCTTAACCAAAACAACACCTACAGGATTCGTTCCTAATGAGGATAGCGCTTCGATTTATGGTAATATTATTCTTGCTCCTTCTACTTCTTTAGAAGAAACAGAGCGTATTGCTAATGAAATAGATAGTATAGCCATGAGTATTCCTGAGGTGAAGTTTACTTCCTTATTATCAGGGATGGACTTCTTTAGTGGGAATGGTAGTTCCTATGCTGTAGAATTTATTAAGTTAAAACATTGGAAAGATCGACCAAATCCCGAGCAAAATATTCACAGTGTAGTAGGGCAATTGTTTGCTAAAACCGCTCATATCAAGGATGCTTCTGTTGTGTTTTTTGCAGCACCTACCTTGCAAGGATTTGGTAATAGCTCGGGATTTGAAGTACAATTACAAGATAAAACAGGCGGAGATTACAAACAGTTTGAGGAAATAATAGGAGGATTCTTGGGGGCGTTAAATGAGCGTCCTGAGATTATGTATGCCACCTCGTCTTTTACGACTAATTTCCCTCAATATGAAGTGTCTGTCAATGTAGCAAAAGCCAAAGAAGCTGGTGTAGGAGTGACCGAGATTTTAACTACGTTACAAGGGTATTTAGGAGGTATTTATGCTACGAACTTTAATCGATTTGGCAAGCAGTATAAGGTAATGATTCAAGCAGATCCAAGTTTCCGCGAGAATAAAGAGGCTATCGATCGGTTATATGTAAAGAATGAACAAGGAACTATGTCGCCGATTACAGCCTTCATTGACCTCAAGAAAGTATATAGTCCGGAGTTTTTGACGCGCTTTAATTTATTCAATGCTGCTTTTGTCAATGGTAGCCCGAATCCAGGATTTAGTTCGGGAGATGCTATTCGCGCGATAGAAGAAGTAGCCGCACAGACTTTACCTCAAGGATACGGATTTGAGTATTCAGGACTGTCAAGAGAAGAGCGTGGTAGTGGGAATCAAACCGTTATTATTTTTGTGCTGTCTATTCTCTTTGTTTACTTCTTATTAAGTGCACAGTTTAAGAGCTATATTCTTCCATTGGCGGTGTTGTTTTCTTTGCCCATAGGGCTCGCAGGTGCCTTTATCTTCGCTAAAATATTCGGTTTAGAAAACAATATTTTCTTACAGATTAGTTTGATTATGCTCATTGGGCTATTAGCTAAGAATGCTATTTTGATTGTTGAATTTGCGCTACAGCGCCGACAGCTAGGACAGTCTATTACTGAGGCAGCAATAGAAGGTGCTCGTATTCGTCTACGACCTATTTTGATGACCTCATTTGCTTTTATTTTTGGGTTGTTACCCCTGATGTTGGCAACAGGTGCTGGGGCTCTAAGTAATAAATCAATTGGTACAGCAGCAGTCGGTGGAATGTTAATCGGTACCTTGATAGGGGTGTTGGTTATTCCTTCTTTATTCGTTGTATTCCAAGGGTTACAAGAAAAAATAAGTGGTACTCCAGTACGAGAAGAAGAAGCGTAATTGTAAAGTGATAAGCCTATACGCGCGACTAAAATAAGCGCTTATAGGCTACACAATGAAGTCAATAAATAAAGTATCAAAAGTATGAAATGGACCTATAAAATATATATAAGCGCAGTGGCAATGGGAGTAGTAGCTTCTTGTCAATCTGCAAAGACCTATCACAAACAAGAAACAATAGACCAAGCATTGTATAGAGCGCTAGACAACGAGGATACGTTGAGCATAGGCATGATGCCTTGGCAAATGCTGTTTAAAGATGTAAAGTTACAGGCGTTAATAACCGAAGGAATAGAAAATAACCTAGACCTAAAGATGGGAGTCGAACGACTCTATGCTTCACAGGCTTTAGTTAAACAAGCTAAAGTCGCTTTTTTACCTGATTTAGATCTAGGTGGTGGAGTGAAACGATCAAGATTAGCTTATCCTCAGGGATTTGGTTTTGTAAAGAATGCTACCCAGCATGATGCGTTTGCTACTACTTCTTGGGAGATTGATGTATGGGGAAAATTAGCAAGTAGTAAACGGGCTGCATATTATAGATTGTTGCAATCAGATGCGGGACAAAAAGCAGTACAAACTCAAATAGTGGCTCAGATCGCTGATTATTATTATCAATTACTAGCCTTAGATCAGCAAGTTGGTATTATCGAACAAACCATCGTGAATAGAAAAGAGGATAGTACTGTCATGCAAAAACTCAAAGAATCAAATGTAGTTACTGCCGCTGCAGTAGTACAAAGTGAGGCAAATTACTATGAGGCAGCGGCTACTTTACCAGATGTGAAACGCCAAATCAGAGAAGTAGAGAATGCTTTGAGTGTTTTATTAGGGAAACCTGTAGGTACAATCGATCGAACCAATCTTGCAGGACAAGAATTACCAGTAAAACCAAGTATTGGTATTCCTGCTGATTTATTACAACATCGACCAGATGTAATGGCCGCTGAGTTTGAGCTAGCGGCTTATTTTGAAGATGTCAATGTTGCCAAGCGCGCTTTTTATCCTGCACTAACGATAACAGGAGGTGTAGGATTCTCAAGCTATGAGTTTAAAGATTGGTTCACTTCTACAGGATTGTTTGCCAATATAGCAGCAGGGGTATTACAGCCAATTTTTACTAAAAGGCAAAACAAGACGAGGCTAGAAGTAGCAAAAGCAAGTTATCAAGAGAAAGTGTACAACTTTCAAAAGACCTTACTTGTTGCAGGTCAAGAGGTATCGGACGCTTTATATGCTTATGAAAGGGCAGGAGAACAATTATCCATGAGACAACAACAAGTAGATAAATTAGCGCTAGCTGTTGATTATACAAAGAAGTTGTTAGTATATCATTCGTCAACAAATTATACCGATGTGTTGACTTCAGAACAAGCCCATCTGTATGCCCAATTAGCACTTAGTAATGATCACCTAGCAGAATGGCAAGCTATTATTAAGCTTTACAAGGCATTAGGAGGAGGTTGGAGGGACTAATATTTTTCGCCATTTGATGTTCTACTATAAAAATGTTGAGGATGTCCCTACTTACATTCCACTGTGTTCAGAGCCGTATTAAATGAAAACACTATGTTAAAATAAACATAACCTTGTTACTTGTTAAGATGTAATTAACTAAGTTTATTTCCCTGTTAAGTGAAATATATACAAATCAAATAAAATAAGTAACAATGAAGATGAGAACTCTCGGGGCTTTTCTTTTACTAACGACCCTTAGTTTTGGACAAAATGTAAAGACTCCATACGAATCCTTTATCACTGAAAAGGACAATTATGCTATTTCCACAATCAATTTTAATGTGCCTGCCTTTGATTATAGACAAAAAGTGGACAGTGTTTCTTTTGAAGGGAGTTTAATTCTTCCTAAAGATGGTTTTGATCAAGTGGTGATTATTAAACCCGGAACGGGCTATAATACACGCAATACCCATAGTCCTTTAGCGGAAGCCTTATTGGATAATCACATCGCTGTGTTTCGATATGATGAACGCGAAATGGGAAATTCTAAAGGAGAAGGAGGAGGTGATATGTCCTACACGGCGACAATGATGGGAGAAGAGTTGGCTAGTGCGTTTAACATGCTAAAGAAACATCCAGACTTACAGGGTAAAAAAATAGGAATTATCGGGCATAGTCTAGGGGGTCTAGCAGTTATGGAAGCTTTAAAACACGAGATTAACCCCAATTTTTTAGTGCTTTTCGCTGCTCCCGTTGTAACAGGTAAACAACTATTCCTCTATCAATTACAA
>JASLHL010000176.1 GCA_030152225.1 Flavobacterium sp.
AGTAGTGGATGAAGATGTGCCAGGAGGAGCTTCGGCTTATTTATTACAGCAAATTTTAGAAGTACAAAAAGGATACCGCCATTTAGATAGCGAGCCTCAGACGTTAACTTCTAAAGAACATAGACCGGCGTATAGTACAGATGGAGATTATTTTAGCAAGCCTTCTGCAGAAGATGTATTTGAAAAAGTATACGACTTAATGCATGAAGTAAACCCAACAAAGTTTCCTAAACTGTATTAAAAATAAAGCAAAAACCTCTCAATTTGAGAGGTTTTTGCTTATTTGATAATTTTAATTTATAAATTGTGTGTTTATAAACTATTTTTTTACTTTGTATATTATAAAATTCTTGTAGTTTTAGAGAAAAAACGAGTAGAAAATAATCAAGAATTGAATAAATTCTCCTGAATTTATTATGAAAGCATACAAAATATGAGTAATTTTGCAATTGTTTTTTTAAACATAGTTATATTATGGTAAATGATTTATTTGACAGAATACAGAAGAATAAAGGACCTTTAGGAAAATGGGCGTCTCAAGCTGAAGGATATTATGTTTTTCCTAAACTTGAAGGACCTTTATCAAATCGTATGATGTTTCATGGAAAAGAAGTAATCAATTGGAGTATCAATGATTACTTAGGGTTGTCAAATCATCCAGAAGTAAGAAAAGTAGATGCTGAGGCAGCTGAAGCATATGGTGCGGCTTACCCAATGGGAGCTCGTATGATGTCTGGGCATACTTCAGTGCATGAACAGCTTCAAGATGAGTTAGCTGCTTTTGTACAAAAAGAAGCTGCTTATTTATTAAACTTCGGTTACCAAGGGATGGTGTCTATTATTGATGCATTAGTAACAAAGAATGACGTCATTGTTTACGATGTTGATTCACATGCATGTATTATTGATGGAGTTCGCTTGCATATGGGGAAACGCTTTACCTACAAGCACAATGATATCGAAAGTTTCGAAAAGAACTTAGAACGTGCAACTAAAATGGCTGAAACAACAGGTGGAGGTATTTTAGTGATCACAGAAGGAGTCTTCGGAATGCGCGGACAACAAGGAAAGTTAAAAGAAATCGTTGCTTTAAAAGAAAAATATAACTTTAGATTGCTAGTTGACGATGCACATGGTTTTGGAACGTTAGGTGCAACTGGAGCTGGAGCTGGAGAAGAGCAAGGATGTCAAGATGGAATTGACGTGTATTTCTCTACTTTTGCTAAGTCAATGGCTAGTATCGGAGCATTCGTTGCTGCAGATAAAGATATTATTGATTATTTAAAATACAATTTACGCTCTCAAATGTTTGCTAAATCATTGCCAATGATTTTCACACTAGGAGCATTAAAGCGTTTAGAATTATTGCGTACACAGCCTTCTTTAAAAGCAAAATTATGGGAGAATGTAGATGCACTTCAAAACGGATTAAAAGAGAGAGGATTTAACATTGGAGATACCAATACTTGTGTTACACCTGTTTACCTAGAAGGAAGTATTCCAGAAGCGATGGTCATGGTGAACGATTTACGTGAGAACTACAATATTTTCTTGTCGATCGTAGTATATCCTGTTATCCCTAAGGGAATTATCTTATTGAGAATGATTCCTACAGCTACACATACGATGGAAGATATCCAAGAAACTTTAGCGGCTTATGAAGCAATTCGCGAAAAGTTAGAAAATGGAACGTACAAACGTATTGCTGCTGAAACTACAGTAGATGTATCCAATGCATAAAGAAATAAAAACTCGAAACTTTTAGTTTCGAGTTTTTTTTATTTTAAAACGGAAATTGTTTGGGTGTTTTTGAATCCCCTTACTCCATCTTTCTAAGCACTAGTTCTACCGCCTTAATCTTTCCAATCCAATAATCAATTCCCTCTTGGTTCGTGATTACTTCTTTTTTTCGATTGGATTTAACGACGGATAGCTTCTGCCAATTGCGCTGTTCATCTTTGTGAACGTCTTGTTTTGTTTCGGGTTCGATACGAGAGCGCCAAAATGTAAGCTCTTTTTCGTACTGTTGAATGATTTCTTGAAAATAGAGGAGTAGAGCTGTTTTGTCTTTCGGAATATACCCTGGACCGGTACAACCGCAAGAATGCCACGTAATCCCCACTTCATATAAATCTTTAATGTGCTGCCAAGCTTTGTTGTTTCCTTTCTTGGGCGCTTCAAAATCTTTTCCCATATTGGCCATTAGACTACCACATTGGGGGCATTTGGCATCCGATTCCACTTTAGCGCCGCCTTTAATATCATGCCATAAACGCCTTTTAAACGTTTTTTGACAATCAAAACAAACATAATGGGGTTTGTAAGTGGTCATTCCATATCTACACATAGCTTCTTTTTTAGTCTGAGTCAAAGATACAAAACAATCAAATCTCTTTTTTCTATATAAAATAGAGTGATTTTTTTTATATTCCTGTTATTTTTAAATTATTTTAATATATTTTAAACAATATATCACGTATTTAGATAAAAGATATGGTTGAAATGTGATTTAAAAATAATTATCCTTATATTTGTTAACAGTTTTGATTAAAATTTAATTAAAATTAAAAAAGACGGAATGCATATACGTTTTATTTGCATTAGGGCGTTATAGCTAAAAAGAAAGGGATGAAAAGGAAAAATTACAGCTGGATTTTAGGCTTGAGTTTCTTACTTGTACAATGTACAGGAGAGAAGAAGGAAGTAGTCAAAACAGATACAGTAGAACAAACGGAGCATATCAAATTATACAAGGTGACGAATGTACCCTTTGTTGTCAATAAGAATTACGTATTAAAAAGCAGCGAACAAAATCACGGCGTTCAACATGTGAAGATTACAAGTAAAGCACATTTTGATCGTGTATTTGATCAGAAAGACAAACAGCTAGTAGGAGAAGAAGTTGACTTTTCAAAGTCGTTTGTGTTGGCTTTGGTGGGACTTCCAAGTAAACTAGAAACCTCTTTTTCAATCAATAGTTTGAAAGAAAAGGATGATTTTATCGAGTTGACTTATTGTGTAGAAGAAGAAGAGCAAGAATTAGCACAGGCTGTTTATCCCTATGCGGTTGTCGTTGTCGACAAAAAGTTTAATAAGGATATTCGCTTTTTGATTGAGTAACAGAAGTAGAGTAGGTGCTCCAAGTTTATTTTGGACACAAAGAATAAAATAAGAAAAGGACAAGGTTACAAACCTTGTCCTTTTTTTGTCGTTAGAAGTGAATTTTGTTGCTTACTCTATCTTTTTCTTGGTCCAAGTCAACGCCCAAAAAGCAAATGGAATCGTAGCAACCATGACCAAAGCTGTTGAAAACAAAGCGTCTTTGGAAAATAAAGACACAATAGCGCTAGCAATAAAACACATGCCTAGTTGAATCGTATTTTGTAGTGCTGCTGCTTTTCCTGAGTTTTCTGGAAATAGCTTCAACGCTTCCGCTACAACAATTGGGTAACAGGCTCCATTGGCTAAGGCCATAAAACAAAACGGAATCAACAAACTCGTCAGGGTAGGCGTGGTAAAGATGGCTAAAGCAGCAGTCGCTAGAATAGCTACCGCAAATAAAATCACAAAGTAAGCCGTCAGTTTGGTGCCGTCTATTTTGGAAGATAACGTTCGATAACCAAAACCACCGATGAGAAAGGCAATGGTTTGAGGGACGAAACTAAATCCAATTTCTGCTTCACTGTATCCCATTTCTTTTAAAAAGAAGGGTGATCCCGTCAACCAAGCAAAGAAAGCGGCTGAACAAAAGGCGTAAATCATCACATTGCCTACATAGACTTTTGATTGTAATATCGTCCAATACGAAAGGGATTGTGTGGGTGTTGTTGTTGTTGTTGTTGTTGTTGTTGTTGTTGTTTGCGCGTTCTTTTCCGTTTTTTTATCTCCAAGCGTACAGGTGTATAGGATTAACAGAACTGCGATGATTGCTAAAGTGATAAAGATCGAACGCCATCCAAAGTGATTTAGTAAATACACACCTAATAAAGGAGCTAGGGCAGGAGATAGCGCGACTAAAGGCATAATAGTAGCAAATACACGGTTGGTTTCCTCTTTGGGGTAGCGCTCAATCACCAGGGCTTGCCAGCTAACTGCTGCGGCACAAACACCGATGGCTTGAATTAAACGCAAGATCAAAAATACCGTTACGCTTTCTGTAAAGTAAATGATCAAAGAAGATAGGGTAAATAGCATCAGACCAATGATAATTGTTTTGGGTTTGCCTATTTTATCCGAAATAGGTCCCCACATCAATTGGGCAATAGCATAACCAGCTAAAAATAAACTTAAGGTAGAACTAATACTGCTTTTAGTTGTCTGTAGATCAACGCGCATTGTTTCAAAGGCTGGTAGGTACATGTCTGTAGCTAAGAAACCAATAATACTCAACCCAGCTAAATATACTAAAAAGAAAAAATTGTTTTTATTTTGCTTTGGCATATAATTAAAAATTTAAGAATCTGCAAAAGTAGGCTTTTTTTAGTAGTAAAGAGTGAATGGTGAAAAGTAAAAAGTGAGTGGTAAGTAGAGGCAAATGGGCATTTGCCCCCATATATAGGATTTCTGTTGTCTACTAGGTGAGCTTAACCAAAAGCCGAAAACCAGAAGCCAAAAGTCAAAGAGCAACCACTCACCACTCACCATTCACTATTTAAAATACGAAAAAGTCTCTCCGTTTTCGATTTGCAGTAAGGTATGGTAAATTAATTGGATTGTATGTTCCACATCCTGTTGGTGAATCATTTCTACCGTGGTGTGCATATAGCGCAACGGCAAAGAAATCAAAGCCGAAGCTACTCCGCCATTGCTATAAGCAAAAGCATCAGTATCCGTACCTGTTACACGAGATAAGGCATTGCGTTGAAAGGGAATTTGGTTGTTTGTTGCTGTTTGTTCGATTAAGGCACGCAGCTTGTTTTGCACAGCAGGTGCATAAGCAATAACAGGTCCTTGTCCGATGGTGTTGTCTCCTTCGATGTTTTTGTCTACCATAGGGGTATTAGAATCGTGACATACATCGGTTACAATTGCCACATTGGGTTTTAAGGTTTGCGTAATCATTTCAGCACCGCGTAATCCCACTTCTTCTTGTACGGCATTGACGATATAGAGGCCAAAAGGCAATTCTTTTTTGTTTTCTTTTAGTAAACGCGCCACTTCGGCAATCATAAAACCTCCAATGCGGTTATCTAATGCTCTACAAACCCAGCGTTTGTTGTTTAAGATGGTAAACGTATCAGGATAGGTAATTACACAACCAATGTGAATGCCTAAATCCAATACTTCTTGCTTGGTATCACAACCTACATCGATAAAATTTGTTTCAATTTTTGGCGCTTCTTCTTTTCCTGCTCTATTTCGGATGTGAATCGCTGGCCATCCAAAGACACCCTCAACAATTCCATTAGCCGTATGGATATTCACGCGTTTAGATGGCGCAATCATATGATCGCTACCGCCATTGCGAACCACGTGTATAAAACCGTTATCTGTGATGTGTTTGACATACCAAGAGATTTCATCTGCATGTCCTTCAATCACCACTTTATACGGTGCATCGGGATTGATGACACCTACCGCATTGCCATAGGTATCTGTGATAAAAGTATCTACATAAGGACGTAAATAGTCCATCCAAAGCTTTTGGCCAATGTATTCATGGCCCGTTGGAGAAGCATTATTCAAATAGGTTTCCAAAAAAGCAAGGGATTCCTGATTTAATATTGTATTTTTATCCATGATTATTTTTTACACGAATGTACTGATTCGCTAGTGAATACTCAATCTAATTCTTTACATTTGGTTATATTTTTAACACATGAAAAAGCTTTATTTCTATTTTCTAGTATTCTTTGTCGTGCCTTCTGCCTATGCTCAGGAAGAACTTTTAAAGCCAGTACCTGCACTTATACCGAGTATTGAAGAAGGGACTGATACGCTAAGGTACAGTATTCCAGAAATATACATTGGGTCAAATGAAAAAGAGGAACGCTATCGTCAGGATATGAATATTCTGCGTAATCGCATTCGCAGGGTGTATCCGTATGCGCGAGCCACAGCAGAAAACCTGATGATACTAAATGAAAACCTGGAAAAATTAGAAACAAAAAAGCAAAGAAGACAGTACATCAAAGGATCTCAAAAGTATTTGGAAAGCCAATTTAAAGAGCGATTAAAGAAGTTGTCACGCAAAGATGGTAAGATTTTATTGAAACTCATCCATCGTGAAACAGGGGAAACTACCTTTGCTTTAATCAAGGAATTTAGAAGTGGATGGACGGCTTTTTGGTCCAATACAACGGCGAAGACCTTTAGTTTAGATTTAAAGTCAGAATATCATCCAGACAGTGATTTGCAGGATTTTTATCTTGAAACCCAATTGCAGTATTTATTTTACAACTACCAGTTGGATTACAGTAGAGGAAAAGAGAATATTGATTTCAATGCTTTGAGAAAAATGTGGAAGCTCAAGATTTCCGACCAAGAGTTTTTTCCAATTGAATTAAGGGAATAATTTTGGCTTTCTAAAAATTAAGCTACCTTTGCATTAATAGTGATTTTATGGAACAATTTATCGTATCAGCAAGAAAATATAGACCGCAAACTTTTCAAGAGGTTGTAGGACAGCAAGCCATTACCAATACCTTAGTAAATGCTATTGAGAGCAATCACTTAGCACAGGCGTTGTTGTTTACAGGTCCAAGAGGAGTAGGGAAAACCACTTGCGCGCGTATTTTGGCTCGTAAGATCAATCAGGTAGGCTATGATGATCCAACTGAAGATTTTACGTTTAATGTATTCGAATTGGATGCTGCGTCGAATAACTCTGTAGATGATATTCGAAATTTAATCGATCAGGTGCGTATCCCGCCCCAAACAGGAAAGTACAAAGTGTATATTATAGACGAGGTGCATATGTTGTCAACGGCAGCATTCAATGCCTTTCTAAAAACATTAGAAGAACCGCCTCGTCACGCTATCTTTATTTTAGCAACCACAGAAAAACACAAGATCATTCCAACGATTTTGTCGCGTTGTCAAATCTTTGATTTCAAACGCATTACTATTGCAGATGCCGCTGATCATTTGGCTTTAGTGGCAAATAGCCAAGGGATTACCTATGAGAGTGATGCCTTGCGTATCATTGCACAGAAAGCCGATGGTGCCATGCGCGATGCGTTGTCTATTTTTGACCGTGTGGTGTCGTACTGTGGTAAAAACCTTACCAGACAAGCCGTTGCGGAGAATTTGAATGTGCTTGATTTTGAGTACTATATTCGCGTAACTGATTTGATATTAGCCAATAATATTCCAGCATTGCTGACCTCTTTTGATGCTATTTTAGCCAAGGGATTTGATGCTCAACATTTTATTGCCGGTTTGGCCTCTCACTTCAGAAACTTAATGGTGTGTAAAACACCAGAAACCGCCTCGCTTTTAGAAGTAGGAGAACACGGAAGGCAACTATTTGATCAACAAGCTCAAAAAGCTAGTGTAGGCTTATTGTTGGAAGCAATTGATTTGGCTAATGAGGCAGATTTGAAATATAAAGCCAGTCAAAATCAGCGTTTATTAGTGGAATTGTGTTTAATGAAATTAGCGTCTTTATCTTACGAAGGCGAAAAAAAAAAGATAAATCTTTCATAATTCCCGCTACAGTACTCGAAACCATTGATTTAACAACTACAGTACTGCCAGAGTTAACTCAAGCAGTGGTTCATCAAGCAGCTCAACCTGCCATAGAGCCTAGAGGAGAAGCTCAACAAGTGGAAGTAGTTGTGCAGGCTCAACCTGTTGTTGATTTGCCCGTAGAGCAAGCATCAGAGCATCAGAAGCAAGAAGAAACGCTTGTTGTGCCAACACAACCAATAAGCAGTACAACGCATCAAACCACAGCAACAATTCCAGCACCCCTAGAATCAGGAGTAGCAGCTAAAATAGAACAAGTAGCAGCATCACCTGAAGTGGAGTCCTTAGATAAGTTGGACTTTGGACAGGGAACACCACCTCCTGCAGAGAAAAAGGTATCAGCACTTTCGCTATCCAGTATTCGAGCACGTAAGGAAATGGAGTCTTCTTTAGAGAAAAAAGTGGTTAATCCCGATGATCTACCTAAAGAGCCTTTTACCAATGAAAAGCTGATGGAAGAGTGGAATAAATACGCAGAAAAATTAGCTCGTTCGGGCTTTATGTTAATGTCTTCCTTGATGGGGATGGTTCCTCCAGTAGTCAACGGAACATCTGTTTCCCTAGAAATGCCGAATGAAGGATCAAAATTGAGCTTTGACGAGAATAAGTTTGATTTAGTCAATTACCTGCGTAAAAAGTTGAATAATTACGATTTAGAAATCGAAATTATCGTCAACGAAGAAGTAAAAATTCAAAAGAAAATACTAGATAAAGAAGATAAATTAGTTCGTTTTATCGAGCTTAATCCTGCCATGCAGCATATGAAAGAAATCTTTGATCTAGAGTTTAAATACTAGTAAAAAATAATCGTTATGATTAAAATTGGACATGATAATACGTTAAAAGTGGCAAGAAAGACGAGCATTGGTTTATATTTAACCGATGGAGAGACCGATATTCTATTGCCAAACAAATACGTCCCTAAAAATATTGAAGTAGATGATGAAATCGTTGTTTTTGTCTACTTAGATCAGGAAGAAAGACCTGTTGCTACAACATTAGAACCTCATATTTACTGCAATGAATTTGCTTTGTTAAAGGTGAGTTTTACCAATCAATTTGGTGCATTTTTGGATATGGGATTGGAAAAAGACCTTTTTGTTCCCTTTGCAGAACAAGCACGCCCAATGAAAGAGGGCAATTATTACTTGGTTTACATGCAGTTAGACGAAAAGTCAAATCGCTTGGTGGGATCGAGTCGTTTAAACCAGTTCTTGAACAACGATGAGATTACAGTGGCTGTGGGAGAAGAAGTAGAGCTAGTCGTTTCTCATATTACTGATTTGGGGATTAATGTCATCATCAATGAACAGCACAAGGGCTTGATGTATAAGAACGAAGTTTTTGAAGACTTGAGAACAGGAGACCGTATTTTGGGGTATATCAAAATGATACGACCAGACGGCAAAATTGACGTGTCTCGCACTCGAGTAGGCGTAGAGGCAATTAACGATGGTGCAGCGCAAATTTTAGCGGCTTTAGAAGAGAATAACGGCTTTTTAGGCCTATCAGATAGCAGTCACCCTGAAGACATTAAAACGGTGCTCAATATGAGTAAGAAGATGTTTAAAAAAGCCATTGGTGGACTCTATAAGGAAAAGAAAATTGAGATTAAAGAAAATGGCATTTACCTTTTGAAATAAAAAGAAAAAAACGAGACACAAAAACAAAAAGCACCTGATTTTCAGGTGCTTTTTGTTTTTGTATTCAAGTGATTGTTTAAGTTAAGCTCGGTTAAAAGGGGGCATATTCAGGACTAAAAAGAGAAGATTCATAGGCTCGCTTTGCGTTGAATTTGGGCGTATCGCGATTTTTTAACAGTTAAAAGCACTTTTTTTTGCTGGTTAAAAGAGTAAAAATCAGTATATTGAATTCGAATTACAAAGAACCTCAGTGTAAAGCGAATCAAGATCGCAGTAAAACGCAAGGAAGTAAACTGCGAATCCTGTAGCCAATCCGCTACTTCTTTCCTTTGTTCTTCAAAAAGGGTCATCTCTTATTGCATAGGAAGCTGTATTTAATAATTTTTTTTTATTAGAATTCCGCATTTTTAGTCCCTATAAAATATCATTTCTTGTTAATAAAGGTTTAATTTATATCCTATTTTATCTAATTAGTAGGATTTAACTTTTCCTTGACTGCTTATAATCTACATAAATTTAGATATAAAAATATTTTCAATAAAAATATTCATATATTTATCAGATATAAATAGTTTTATATTTATGAAATCAAAGCAGGTTGGGGGGTGGAGAAGAGAGATGAGTGATGGGAGAAGGGAAATCGTAGCGCAGCGAAGATTCATCGAACACCAGAACAAAATATAAGCTAGGTGAGATAAACCGAAACGCAGTGTAGGTTCATCGAACATTAAAATCCCAGCATCTAAAGTGAATCCATGCTTTGTATAAACAGAAATAAAAAGATTTAGATTATTAACAACCATAAGAATGAACAAAACAAACAATTTCAATTCTCCCGGATTACGTTTTAGGGAGGCAATGCAGAAGGAAAGTCCCCTCCAAATTGTTGGAGCGATCAATGCGAATCACGCATTATTGGCTCAACAAGCAGGATTTAATGCTATTTATTTATCAGGAGGTGGTGTTGCAGCGGGATCATTAGGCGTACCAGATTTGGGTATTACCACACTGGAAGACGTTTTAATTGATGTACAACGCATTACCAACATATGTGATTTACCGCTAATGGTAGATGTGGATACAGGATTTGGTCCATCGGCATTTAACGTAGCAAGAACGGTAAAATCGTTAATTAAAGCTGGGGCAGCTGCCTTACATATAGAAGATCAAGTCGGAGCAAAACGCTGTGGTCACCGCCCAGGAAAAGAGGTGGTGAGTATGCAAGAGATGGTAGATCGCATTAAATCTGCTGTTGATGCACGTACAGATGAGCATTTCGTTATTGGAGCTCGTACGGATGCTTTTGCGAATGAAGGATTAGAACGTACTTTAGAACGCGCGATTGCTTATAAAGAGGCAGGTGCAGATTTCATCTTTGCTGAAGCAGTGCCAGATTTGAGCTTTTACCAAAAATTTGTTGATGCTACCGGTATTCCAGTACTAGCGAATATTACAGAATTCGGTATGATCAAAATGTATACGGTAGAAGAACTAAAAGCAGCGGGTGTTGGTTTAGTGCTATATCCTCTTTCTGCTTTCCGCGCAGCGAATAAAGCGGCTCTTAATGTTTACAATCACATTCGTCAAGAAGGTACACAAGCCCATGTTTTAGATACCATGCAAACACGTGAGGAGTTATACAGCAGTATCAACTACCATGATTATGAACAAAAATTAAACAACCTATTTAAAAAACAATAAGCATGTCAAACAACGAAACAAGCTTCAAACCAAAGAAAAGTGTTGCACTGTCTGGCGTTGCAGCTGGTAATACAGCCTTGTGTAGCGTAGGAAAAAGCGGAAATGATTTATACTATAGAGGATATAATATACTAGACTTAGCAGAGAACGCAACTTTTGAAGAAGTAGCTTATCTATTGATATACGGTCAATTACCGAATGAAGCTCAGCTGAGAAATTACAAAGCAAAATTAAAATCGCTACGCGGTTTGCCTAAATCGGTGCGCAGTATTTTAAAAAATATACCTGCAGCCGCGCATCCAATGGATGTTATGCGTTCCATGGTATCTGCAATCGGAACGATTCAACCAGAGAAAGATGACCACAACACAGCTGGTGCAAGAGATATTGCTGATAAATTATTAGCTTCTTTTGGTTCTGGATTACTGTATTGGTATCACTATACACATAACGGAAAAGAAATCGAGGTAGAAACAGATGATGATACAATCGGCGGACACTTTTTACACCTGTTACACGGTGAAAAACCAACTGAATCCTGGGTAAAAGCAATGCAAGTATCGTTAATTCTATATGCAGAACACGAATTTAATGCTTCTACTTTTACTAGCCGTGTAATTGCGGGAACAAACTCAGACTTTTATTCTTGTGTTACGGGGGCTATTGGTGCGTTACGCGGACCAAAACACGGGGGAGCAAACGAAGTGGCTTTTGAAATCCAAAGTCGCTATAACGATGCAGATCAAGCGGAAGCAGACATCAGAAAACGCGTAGAGAATAAAGAGGTAATTATCGGTTTCGGTCACCCTGTGTACACCATTTCTGACCCGAGAAATATCGTGATTAAGAAAGTCGCAGAACAGCTATCACAAGAAGCTGGAGATATGCTTTTATACGATATCGCAGAACGCCTAGAAAGCGTCATGTGGGAGGAGAAAAAGATGTTCCCGAATTTAGACTGGTTCTCAGCCGTGTCTTACCACCAAATGGGTGTACCTACATTAATGTTTACTCCACTTTTTGTTATTTCTCGTATTACAGGATGGAGCGCTCACATTATGGAGCAACGTCAGGATGGAAAAATTATTCGTCCTAGTGCAAACTATGTAGGGCCAGAGAAC
>JASLHL010000189.1 GCA_030152225.1 Flavobacterium sp.
GATAGATACTAACGTAGCCAATACGATCATGTTTTTCTCTAACATTGGCATTTCAAGCGTTGTAGCTTCTTCGATTTCTTTTTGGATAGCTTCTGTAGCTTCTTCGCTATTGTATCCTTCTTTTTTCATTTGTTGATACTTTACTAAACCAGCTCTAACAACGTTAGCTACTGATCCTTTTTGAGTATCACATGCTTCCATAGCTTCTTCGATTCTACCTTCGTTAATCGTAACTTGGATTTCTTTTACGAATTTTCCAACATCTCCTTTTCCAGAAGCTTTAGAGATAACTAAAAATCTCTCAATTGAGAAAACAATTGTCATTGTTAATAAACCAATTAACACAGCAACAACAGGTCCTCCTTTATATACCATCCCCATGAAGTTACCTGGTAGTGGATGTCCAGCAGGATCACCATTTTCAAAGTTCGCTGGATTACCCATTACGAATTGCCAAATAAGGTAACCAAAAACAATACATAATACTACAGCTAATGATGCAAATACTCTACTTGCTCCTGAGCTTGACCCTACTTTTTCAACTGATTCGTTTGATACGTTTGTCATCTTTTTAAAATTTAATTCTTTTTTTTCAATTATTACTTATTACTTTTTTCACTTTTTAAAGTCATCAGTGTCGCAAATTTATGTTTTTAGATGAAATAAAAAAATTAAAATCCATTTTTTTAAAATAAGCTAACCTTGACTTAACACAAGAAATTTTTATACTTACCTTAACATTAGAAAAAAAGTAAGCAGTGGTAAAGATAATAAGTCTAAATGAATTTTACTATCTTTATTTCGTCGCACAGACCACATTTAACATTTAATAATCTTAATATTTATACATATTTACTTGACTATTTAATTTATATTCCTCTTTAATTATATAAAATAAGCAAAATGAGACTAGAAAATTTCAAAACTGACATCATTAATGGTTATAGTCTTAAAAGTGATTTTATTACCATTGGCTGTGCTAATTTGGATCAAAAAATTGTAGCAGATACCTTTGTCAACATACCACTCAAAACCTTAAACCGCCATGGTTTAATTGCTGGTGCCACAGGAACAGGAAAGACAAAAACCATTCAAGTTCTCTCTGAACAGCTATCAAACAAAGGGATCCCCGTGTTAATGATGGATATAAAAGGAGATTTTAGCGGTATAGCGAAAGCAGGCGTTGCCAATGACTTTATCAACAATCGCCATGCCCAAATGAATTTGCCCTTTGAACCTAGTGCTTTTCCTGTTGAATTATTGACGATTTCTCATCAAAATGGCGTTCGTTTACGTGCAACTATTGCTGAATTTGGTCCAATACTACTCAGTCGAATCCTCGAATTGAACGATACCCAAGGGGGAATTGTCGCTTTATTGTTCAAATTTGCTGCGGATCATCAATTGGAACTCGTCGATTTAAAAGACTTTAAAAAGCTGTTACAGTACTTAACCAACGAGGGGAAATCGGAAATTGAAAATGAATACGGTCGAATTTCACCCGCTTCTACCAATGCAATATTGAGAAAAGTCATTGAACTAGAACAGCAAGGTGCTGAATTATTCTTTGGCGAACCGTCTTTTAACGTACGCGATTTAATGCGTTATGATGAAAACGGTAAAGGTTTTGTCAACATTGTTCGCCTAACAGATATTCAGGATAAGCCCAAACTGTTTTCTACTTTTATGTTGAACCTCTTGACACAGGTGTACAATCAACTTCCAGAACAAGGAGATAGTGGTCAACCCGAATTGGTTATTTTCATTGATGAAGCTCACCTCATTTTCAATGAAGCCAGCAAAGCGTTATTAAATCAAATTGAAACTATCGTAAAGTTAATTCGTTCTAAAGGGGTTGGAATTTATTTTATAACGCAAAACCCAACAGATATTCCCAATGGGGTTTTGGCTCAATTGGGGTTAAAAGTTCAACACGCCCTGCGTGCCTTTACTGAAAAAGACAGAAAAGCCATAAAAGCCGCTTCTGAGAATTTTCCATCCACGACCTATTACACTACCAATGAAATCATCACCCAATTGGGAACGGGTGAGGCGTTGGTTACGGCATTAAACGAGAAGGGAATTCCCACTCCTTTAGTGGTTTGTACCTTACGTGCCCCCATGAGTCGCATGGATGTTTTGTCAGAAGTAGAGATTAAAGACATTCTAGTTCAATCGAAATTAGTCAAAAAATACAATGAGACAATCGATCGAGAAAGTGCATTTGAAAAGTTAGAAAAACGCGCGGTTCCTACAAATGAGCAAAAAGACTCACCTACAACTGCCACGACAACCAAAACAAAAAAAGAAGACAATACCCTTGCCAAAAGCATCTTGAAAGTCGTAACCAGTGCAACCTTTATCAAAGGGGCTTTCAGCATACTAAGCAAAGTAATGAATGGATCGAATAGTTCATCCCGATCGACAAAAACGTCAAACACATCATCGGCAAAAAAACGAAAATAGAGGATTAAAACCCTCTATTTTCCTTTATTAATTGTTTTATTTTCTCTTCTATTTCCAGGCTATC
>JASLHL010000259.1 GCA_030152225.1 Flavobacterium sp.
GCCATTGAATTGTTTCACAACTTTTCCTTGATGCATGACGATATTATGGATGATGCTTCTTTGCGTAGAGGGCATCAAACCGTACATGAAAAATGGGATGTCAATACGGCGATTCTCTCTGGTGATGCGATGTTGATCTTGGCGTATCAATATTTTGAGCATTACGAACCAACTATTTTTAGAGATTTAGCGAAATTGTTCAGCAAAACAGCTATTGAGGTGTGTGAAGGACAACAGTATGATATTTGTTTTGAGCAACGTACTGATGTTCGCATTGAAGAGTACATCAAAATGATTGAGTACAAAACGGCTGTGTTAGTAGCTGCTGCGTTAAAAATGGGAGCGATTATTGCACAAACAACAGCAGAAAATGGCGACCAGATTTACAATTTTGGTTTGAATCTAGGCATTGCTTTTCAATTGCTCGATGACCATTTAGACGCTTTTGGAGATCAAGCAACGTTTGGCAAGCGAATTGGAGGAGATATTCTTGAAAATAAAAAAACCTTCTTGTACTTAAAAGCGTTAGAAAAAGCCAATCCGAATCAAAGAGAGGAATTGATTCGCTTTTATGCCACTGCAACATGCGAAGATGAAGAACAAAAAATTGAGCGTGTAAAACAATTATTTGTAGAAACAGGTTCACAACAAGCCTCTTTACAACTAATTGAACAGTATACAGAAGATGCCCTACAGACGTTAGAGCGCTTAACTATTGAAGAAGATAAAAAAGAATTGCTTCGCATTTTTAGCAAAGAATTGATGAATAGACAAATGTAATATACCATGGAAGTAGCAGTAACTTATCTTGAAGATCAATTAAAGGAACGAAACTTATTTGACCCCTTGGTCCAACAAGTTCAACGCGATTTTAGATTGAGTGTCGATGAGGATATTGTCTTCCAACCTTCAACTCCTCTTGCCTTGGTTCAACAAATTCAAGAGGAGTTGGAGCTTATGGCTTCTCGTACTCCTGCGAAGCTATCCATGCTACTCTACCGCATAGACGTAGCAGAAAAAGACATACGCGCTTTAGAAGAAGGCGATGTGTTTAACTATTTTCAACAATTGACCTATCTTATCGTGAAACGCGAGTTTCAAAAAGTGTACTTTCGACATTCCCTTTAATACCTAAAAATTACGCTATATAGTTTTCTTTTGAGAAAGAGCCAGTTTTTAAGTTATACAAAACAAAGAAGATGAATACAAATCACATCTTGTCAGTAAAATGGTATTGTTTTTGTATTTATGTTACAAAATTAGAGATACTATGAATATAATTGTTTGGCAAGTTTTTATTATTGGAATTATCCTTCTAATGATTTACAGTTTATATCGCGTAGGACAATCTTCCTACTCGACAAATAAAAAGATTTTGTTTTTCTTTATGGTGCTCTTCTTCCCGCTATTTGGAAGTTTGGCTTTTCTGATGATGAACTACAACAAAGAAAAATAGGAAAGGAAATGGTGCAAGGTGCAAAGACACGAGTTAGGAGTTAAATAATAGGGACTAGTTTTCGTTTGAAAGTTGTCAGTAACAAGCATGAAACAACGTTTAATACAAGTACAAAGAAAGAGTAGGTTATTATAGTCCGCTCTTTTTTTATGTAAAATAATAGTTATATTGATTTATTTAACTTAAATTTAAGCTAAATAAACCAAATAAAAAACTCTTATTATGAAAAGAACTTTATTATTAGGATTAGCTTTAACCCTTTTTTCCTGTTCCAATGAAGATCAAGCAACAAGCGGTTTAGATGCAAATAAGGAAGTACAAACAATAGACCCTTATACAGGTTATGCATCTCCCTATGATTATTCTCCAGGAGGAGCTCAGTCAGCGGATTTCTCCTACGTTTTTACTAATAGAACTTCTTATAGGTTATCTTTTGAAGCGTATTTTGGGCTAGGGGCATATGACGGCGTTAGTAATTCAGAATTTTGGGGATTAAATCTTTTTGATGAGGAAATTATTATATATGATGAATTTGGTGAGCCTAAGGATACGATTCCTAATATTTATTATAGTCCAAATTTAACGTTGAATGGCTCACAATACGGTAATTACATCAAAGCGGAGCGAATGGAACTACTTCCTAGGAGTGTTAGTGAATATCAAGGAATGGGATTTGCCGTGCCTTTTTATGATCCAATGTCATCTACTTCTAATCCTGGTTTTACTTTTAATTATCCGGGCAGTATTTATCGTAACATGGAACGAGATATTATATCCAAATCTGGGAAATTATTTTTTATAGTATTTAAGGTTTACGATGGCAATAACACAATTGCGTCAAGTGTCGTAAGAATGAAAGCTCCGCGTGATGAGAATTTTGTAGTTTCAGATTCCTTGAATAATTGGAAACTGGTAGGAAAAGATAGTTTTTTTAATGAAAGAATGTTTTATCATAAGGATTCACGTGAAATTGTGATTCCTATTACTTCAAAAAGTACATATGAAGATTTATATCGTTTTAGAGATAGTGGTGGAGTTTCTTATGAGGTAGGAATACGAACAACGAATAATAGAGTAGAAATTTATTTAAATTAAATTGAATCAGAATACCAACAAAAAGAGCCGATTTGTACAATCGGCTCTTTTTTTGTATCTTATCGAATGTGATTCGAATTAGAAATAAATGCGGATAAATGGCATAAAGGCACTGCCATACACCATGTCTTTTTCGCGGTATAAAACATTGTATCGAATGCCTACTGTTGCTGGGCCACTGCTGTACCCTGCACCTAGGAATAAAGCAGTATTCCAAAAGTTGGCATCGAGCTTGTGTAAGTCCTCCTTATAGGTATAGGTGTTGTTAACACGCAATTGCTCCAATTCAATAGAGAGTTGTAATTGAGGAATCGGGTTAGACAAAGCAATTAAGCTCCCACCATAAATCCACGATTGGTATTCTTTGACACTACTGTAGTAAAAAGAGCGGTCTTTGCTGTTGATGTAACTCCCTTGTAAACCAACACCAACACTCAAATAAGGATTGACGGTATAGAGCGCACTCGGGGCTAACATCACATCCGTATAGCCATTTCCGAAACCTAATCCGAACCCACCGCCAAATCTCCATTTTTTGACAGAATCGTAATTTTCGGAGTTATTTCGGTTTTGTTGTGCAAAAAGTGAAAAATTGGACAATAAAAAAAATGAAAAAATGAATAAAACACTCATTTTTTTGACATAAAATCTTCTCATAGCTGTTTTATGAAATTGTTGTGAGATAAAAATAAGAAAAAGTTTATACTTTTGTAATCAAAGAGTTGTATTTTTGTATATATAATATTTAATCAATAGGTCTTTAGACGAAAATTATGGATAGATTTTCCTTTTTAAACGCGGCACACACTGCATTTTTTGCAGATTTGTATGATCAATATTTAGAAAATCCAGATAGCGTAGAACCAAGTTGGAGAGCCTTCTTTCAAGG
>JASLHL010000280.1 GCA_030152225.1 Flavobacterium sp.
AATAAAAGTAATTATTCCAATACCAATAATGCGAATAATACGAATCAAAAAGGCAATAACAACAACAATAACAATAAAAAATACAGCAAGCACAATTATCAAGCAAAAGGTAAAAAGCAATGAGTACATTTAGAATTGAAGGAGGGCATCAGCTAAAAGGTGAAGTATATGCGCAAGGGGCTAAAAACGAGGCTTTACAAGTACTTTGTGCGGTATTGTTAACCAATGAGAGCGTGGTAATCTCCAATATTCCCGATATTATTGACGTCAATAAGTTAATTGAGTTGTTAGGCTCTTTGGGAGTGAAAATAGAGCGATTAGCACCTAATAAAATGGCTTTTCAAGCAGATAACCTCAATATGGATTACCTGACTTCTGAAGATTTTAAAGCAGGAGGAAAGGCTTTGCGAGGATCTATCATGATGGTAGGACCGCTTTTAGGTCGTTTTGGTAAAGGGTATATCCCCAAACCAGGAGGAGATAAAATTGGAAGACGCAGATTAGATACACACTTTGAAGGGTTTATTAAATTAGGCGCAACATTTAGATATAACAGAGAAGAATATTTTTATGGCGTAGAAGCGGAACAATTGGTTGGTGCTGATATGCTGTTAGAGGAAGCTTCTGTTACAGGAACAGCCAATATTATCATGGCAGCTGTATTAGCAAAGGGAACAACAACGATTTACAATGCGGCTTGTGAACCGTATTTGCAACAGTTGTGTAAAATGCTAAATAGCATGGGTGCTAAGATTACAGGGGTTGGATCTAATTTCCTTACAATTGAAGGAGTAGAACAATTGCAAGGATGTGAACACCGCATTTTACCAGATATGATCGAAATCGGATCGTGGATTGGATTGGCGGCTATGACGAAAAGTGAATTGACCATCAAAAATGTAGGTTGGGAACACCTAGGTGTAATTCCAACTACTTTTAGACGATTGGGGATTCAATTGGAAAAAAGAGGCGATGATATTTATATTCCCGCACATACAGCCGGATATGAAATCCAAAGTTTTATTGATGGATCAATTTTGACCATTGCCGATTCACCGTGGCCAGGACTTACACCGGATTTGTTGAGTGTATTGCTCGTAGTGGCTACACAAGCTAGAGGAGAAGTATTGATTCACCAAAAGATGTTTGAAAGCCGTTTGTTCTTTGTCGATAAGTTAATTGATATGGGAGCGAAGATTATCTTGTGTGATCCACACCGTGCCGTAGTTATTGGACATGATTTTAAATCCCAATTGAAAGCTACGCGTATGTCATCACCAGATATTCGTGCAGGAATCTCCTTGTTGATTGCCGCTTTATCTGCGCAAGGAACAAGTGTGATTCAAAATATTGATCAAATTGATCGCGGATATGAGCGAATTGATGAACGTTTACGTGCATTAGGAGCAAAGATTGAACGCGTTGATGAATAATGGAGATGGGAGAAGAGAAAAGGGAAATGAGTTGAGATTGAACAATATAAAAAAAGCTTGCGTTTTTTAACGCAAGCTTTTTTTATGCTTTTTGCTTTTTGTTGTTCGCTCTTTGTTTTTTGCTCTTTGCTACAATCATCTTAATTAGAAGAGTCTACCCATTTCCCATTTCCCATTTCCCATCTCCACTTTCCACTTTCCCATCTCCAAAACAATAGTATAAAAAAAGCTCAGCATTTGCTGAGCTTTTTTTATACTATTGTTTGTTCTTTAAATACTTTTCAAGAAACTGATCTTGTTCCCATAAAAGATGTAAGATGTTTTCTTTTGCAACATAGCCGTGGCTTTCCTTTGGTAAGATAACCATACGCACAGGTGCGCCTAATCCTTTTAACGCTTGGAAGTAACGTTCTGTTTGTAAGGTGAATGTTCCAGGGTTATTATCGGCTTCACCATGTACTAATAACATTGGAGTTTTCATCTTATCTGCATTCATGAAAGGCGACATAGTGTTGTACACTTGAGGCACCTCCCAGTAGTTGCGTTGTTCTGTTTGGAATCCAAAAGGAGTCAATGTTCTGTTGTATGCTCCACTACGTGCAATTCCCACAGCAAATAGATCCGAATGCGTCAGTAAGTTTGCTGTCATAAAAGCACCGTAAGAATGTCCACCCACACCAACTTTTGAACGGTCAATATAGCCTAAAGCATCCACTGCATCAATAGCTGCTTTACCATTGGCAACCAATTGTTCGATATAGGTATCATTGGGTTCTTCTGTTCCTTCTCCAACAATAGGGAAAGCCGCATCATCCAACACAGCATATCCTTTCGTTACCCAGTATACAAAAGATCCATAATAAGGGAAGGTGAATTCACTCGAGTTTGATGTTACTTGTCCCGCACTGTTTTTATCTTTGTATTCTGTTGGGTATGCCCAGATTAATAAAGGTAATTTTTCCGTTTTATTCTTTCTGTCGTAGTTGGCTGGTAAGTAAAGTGTACCCGATAATTCCAAACCATCTGCACGTTTGTAGGTAATTACTTCTTTGTATACGCCATTCAAGCTCTCAAATGGATTTTTGAAGTCCGTAATCGGAGTTAAATCATTTTTTTTCTTGATGTTTCTAAAGTAGTAGTTCGGGTATTCTGTTGGTGACTGAATCGATACTAAAACCAATCCTTTTTTAATATCCTCAATGGATTGAATATTCTCTTTTTTCGTTGTATATGCCGATTGGTATAGGCGTTTTGTTTTTAACGTCGTTAAATCAAACTCATCGATAAAAGGGAACTGTCCTTTGGGGGTATAACCATCGCCAAGTAAAAACATTTTGTTATTCTCAATGGCTAAGGTATAGCGACCATATTCATTTCGCTTAGTCTCGAAAGTTCCTGGATCACTGTACACATCCTGTTCGTTTCTGTCCTCAATTTTAATTGGATTGGGATTGGATGTCGATGGATTAAGTAAGAACTGTCTGATATTTCTCGTGTCATACCATTGATCCGCTACCACGGCTACTTGGTCGTTCCCCCAGGTAATGCCCGCATAGCGCTGTCCTAATTTTACCAGTGATTTTGGCGCAGCTGTAAAAGGAGCTTCCCAAGTAAATACTTCATCCCTAAATTCAATTTCCTTTGCAGGATCTCCCCCGTCTAACGCTTCAACAAACGCTAAAGTTGCCGGTTGATCTGCACGCCATTGCATATTTCTCTTTCCCTCGCGAACTGCCATAAATCCCTTTGGCATAATTTCGCTTAAAGGAATAGTATTAACTTCTTGAACCAAGGTTCCATCAGCTTTGTAAACCGTTGTTTTCATCGGAAAACGGTTGAGGGGAACAAGGTAAGAAAACGGTTTCTCTAAGGTGGTTAACATCAGGTAATTCCCGTCAGGAGAAAACGATTCGCTCGCATACATGGCTGCTTCTTTGAAAAGTTTTTTATTACCTTGTAAATCAATTAAATATAGCTCAGATGTTACCAAAGTTTCGAAATTGGCTTCGTCTGTTTTGTTTTTCAATAAATCTTGGTAGGTTCTGTTTTGAGAAACAACCCCTTCTTCACTAATCGAAACAATCGGACCTGTTGGTAAATTCTTTTTTGTATCGATTAATGCAGGTCGATTTGCAGGAATTACACTCACTAACACCTGTTGATTGTCTTTCATCCAAGTAATCGGATTCCCTAAATTGGCATTCAAATTAGCGGAGCTTAGTTTTTTTGCTTCTGCTGTTTTGAAATCTAATACCCATAGCTCCACACCGGTTGCCACTGTATTGGTGAAGGCAATTTTTGTTTGATCTGGAGAAACCGTCACATTGGAAATTCTCGGATTAGCTGGTAGTCCCTTGACCTGAATTTCTTTTTTGTCTTTTACTTTTCTAACTTTTAGGTTGTCAATGTAAGTTAAGGTGCTGGAAATGTTGGTGTTTACATCGATTCGTAAACCGCCTAATCGCATCTCTTCTACATTTAAGTCATCAAGTGTTTTGTACGTACTGCGGTAACTCAAAAGCATATATTCCATATTGCTATCCATAAAGATAGAAGGGGCGCGTTCGAATTCTGCTAGTTGCAAAATTTCTTGCGAAGGCTTTTGATAGGTTACATTTTCTTGTGCAAAC
>JASLHL010000294.1 GCA_030152225.1 Flavobacterium sp.
TTTTGCAACCCAATTTTATATGTAAATACATCAAAAAATGAATATTACAAGAAATAATGTAGATGCTCTTAATGCAATTGTTACTATTGAACTTGCAAAAGAAGATTACCAAGGTAATGTAGATACTGTGTTATCTAACTATAAAAAGAACGCTAACGTTCCTGGATTTAGAAAAGGTGCTGTACCGATGAGTTTGATTCAAAAACAATACGGAAAATCTGTATTGTTCGAAGAAGTAAACAAAATGTTGCAAGAGAAATTGAATAATTATCTTGTAGAAGAAAAATTAGATATTTTAGGAAATCCACTTCCTGTAATGAGTGAAGACTTTGACTGGGATGCTGATGTATTAAAATTTGATTTTGAATTAGGATTAGCTCCTGAGTTTACTGTTGACTTAGAAGGAAAAACAAATGTTACGAAATTCACTATCGTTGCGGATGAAGCAATGTTAGATGAGCAAGTTGAGTATATCCAAAAACAATATGGAAAATTAGTGTCTAAAGAGGCAGTTGAAGAAACTTCTGAATTAGTTGCTACAGTTACAAACGAAGAAGAAGGAATCAACAAAGATGTAACAATCGCTGTTGCTGATTTCAGAACAAAAACAAACCAAAAGAAATTCTTAAACAAAAAGGTTGGTGATCAAGTTACGGTTAACACAAAAGGGTTATTCGAAGACGACCACAAATTAATGGATGTTTTAGGAATTGATCACGATCAAGTTCACGGATTAGAAGTTGATGTTGTATTTACAATCAACGAAATCAACGAGTCTGAAAAGGCAGAATTAAACCAAGAGCTTTTCGATAAATTATTTGGACAAGATGTTGTTACTTCAGTAGAACAATTGAAAGAAAAAATCAAAGAAGATGCTGAAAAACAATTCGCTTCTCAAGCAGATCAAAAATATTTAAATGACGTTTTTGAATTCTTATTAGAAACGACTTCGTTTGACTTACCTGCTGAATTCTTGAAAAAATGGTTAATGACAGCTGGTGAAACTCCAATGACTGCAGAACAAGCAGCAGAAGAGTACGAAAAATCTGAAAAAGGTTTACGTTACCAATTGATCGAAGGAAAAGTAATGACGCAATATGAATTACAACTTACTTTCGAAGATATTAAAGCGTATACTTCAAAATTAATCAGAGAACAATTGGCTCAATTCGGTCAAGCAGATGCTGATGATAAGACAGTAGAAGATATTGTTGCTAGAGTAATGTCAAACCAAGATGAGGTAAGACGTATTTCTGAACAAGCAATGAACGAAAAAATGTTAGCTTTATTTACAGATAAAGTAAAAGCAACAGTGAAAGAAATTTCTTACAAAGATTTCGTTAAGGAAATGTACGGAGAATAATTCTTTCCTGAAAAATAAGTATATTTGAGCGTCTATTTGAATGAATAGACGCTTATTTTTTTAATCATAAAAAGCAATAGTTTATGGACTACGGAAAAGAATTTCAAAAATATGCGACCAAGCATCACGGTATAAATAGTATGTATTACGATAAAATCGTAAGTAGTATGACTCCTTACATCATTGAAGAACGTCAAATGAATGTCGCTTCAATGGATGTTTTTTCTCGTTTGATGATGGATCGCATCATCTTTTTGGGAACGGCAATTGACGATTATGTTGCTAACATTATTCAAGCACAATTGTTGTTTTTATCAAGTGTAGACAATGAAAAAGATATTAGTATTTATGTGAACTCACCAGGTGGTGGTGTATATGCTGGATTAGGTATTTACGATACAATGCAATTCATCAAACCTGACGTTGCTACGATTTGTACAGGTATGGCTGCTTCTATGGGGGCTGTTTTACTTTGTGCGGGAGCTGACGGAAAGCGTTCTGCTTTGCCACATTCACGCGTGATGATTCACCAACCGTTAGGCGGAGCACAAGGACAAGCGTCTGATATCGAGATTACAGCAAGAGAAATTTTAAAATTAAAAGATGAATTGTATCAAATCATAGCTAAACATTCAGGTCAAACCATGGAGAAAGTACATCACGATAGTGATAGAGACTATTGGATGATCGCTGAGGAGGCAAAAGCCTATGGTATGATTGATGAGGTTCTAATTAGAGAATAATTTATGGCTAAAGAAGAGATGAGATGTTCCTTTTGTGGACGTCCAAAATCAGAAACCAATATTCTTATAGCGGGGATTGATGCACACATCTGTGATCGTTGTGTGGATCAAGCCTACGGTATTGTTCTGGAAGAAGAAGATGCAAAACACTTAGAAGGCTTATCCAATGAGTTGCTATTGAAAAAGCCCATGGAGATCCGCGCTTTTTTAGATGAGTATGTTATCGGTCAAGATCAAACCAAAAAAGTAATGGCTGTTGCAGTGTACAATCACTACAAGCGTTTGTTACAAGAAATGAATGGCGAAGATGAAGATATTGAAATCGAAAAGAGCAATATCTTAATGGTAGGACAAACGGGAACAGGTAAAACTTTGGTAGCTAAAACCATTGCTAAAATGTTGAATGTGCCGTTGGCTATTGTTGATGCAACCGTTTTAACAGAAGCAGGATATGTGGGGGAAGATGTTGAAGGTATTTTGACCAAGTTACTACAAGCAGCGGATTACGATGTAGAAAAAGCAGAGCGCGGAATTATTTTTATTGACGAAATTGATAAAATTGCCCGTAAAAGTGATAACCCTTCGATTACACGTGACGTGTCTGGAGAAGGGGTACAACAAGCGTTATTGAAACTTTTAGAAGGAAGTATCGTCAACGTTCCACCAAAAGGAGGACGTAAACATCCAGATCAAAAGTTTATTGAAGTGAATACCAAAAATATTCTCTTTATCGCTGGTGGCGCTTTTGATGGCATTGAACGCATTATTTCCAAGCGCTTGAATTTCCAAGCAGTAGGATATAGCTCAATTAAAGAAGGAGATAAAGTAGATCGCACAAACTTGATGCAGTATATCATTCCGAAAGACGTAAAAGATTTCGGTTTAATTCCTGAAATCATTGGTCGTTTGCCTGTGTTAACGTACATGAATCCACTGGATAGAGAAACGCTACGCGCTATTCTTACAGAACCTAAAAATGCGCTAATTAAACAGTATGAGAAGTTGTTCGATATGGACAAGATCGCTTTCTCTATTACAGATGAAGCATTGGATTATATTGTAGACAAAGCGCTGGAGTACAAATTAGGTGCAAGGGGATTACGCTCGCTTTGCGAGGCGATCTTAACTGATGCGATGTATGAACTACCAAGTAAAGAAGATGTGACTGAATTGGTCGTAGATTTAGCTTATACCGAACAAGCATTGAACAAAAATTTAATGCAACGATTGGAAGCAGCGAGTTAAGCGAACAATAGTAGATAAAGAAAAAATCCTACAGCAAAATGCTGTAGGATTTTTTTTTTCAGGTTATTTTAGTATTACCCAAACATATATTACTTGCGCGCATCGAGTTCCTCTTGCGGAATGACTAATTGAAAACGCTTATCCTGTGCGGGTAAAGAAAGGGCTGTTCGGTGATTGCCAGTGCGTGTTATACCTCTTAGTAAACGCTTAGCATCAAACCATTCTACCCCACATTCACCATAGAGTTCTTTTCTTCGTTCTAGCAAGATGGTTTCTAAAAGAGCTGTTCCAGTGCTTGTAGTTGCCGTTGCTTGTGCATCGCGATTCTGACGTAAGAGATCAAGTAGTTTTTTTGCTTGACCCTCATTGCCTAAGTGATAGTTCGCTTCTGCCTCAATCAAAATCAGTTCAGGATATCGGATGATAGGAATATCGGCTTCAAAGGTGAAGGTAAACTTTGAGGTGACGTATTCTTGCCAATCGCCTGTGGGTTTTTCATAGAAGTTGGAGAAGAGGTTGCGAATATCAGTAGTACTAAATTGTTTGACAAAATCATCGTTGATAAATGTGCCGTGATAGGCTACGGCTACGTGATCCATCATCGCATGGGGATGGGAGCGATAATAAACGGTTTGATCTGCACTTTGTGGCAAGGCCCATAACCATTCTTTAGCGCTCATGGAATCAAAACCTAAGGCGTATTCTTCTGGGTGTAAAACGCTTTCGGGTTGACCGCCATAGGCTAAGGATGCGTTTTTCTTGGCTAGTTCCCATTGCCCCATGTATTGATACACTTGAGCCAAGAAGGCCTGTGCAACAGCTTTATTGATATAGGATTTGTTACTTCTCTTGTCATCCAAGCGCTTGGTCGCTTCCTCCAAATCTGTTATGATGCGATTAAAAAACTCCTCCTTTGTTGTAAAGGGATTAGGGGTTGTAGAGGGTTCTGTGTAAATAGGAGGGAAGGCATTATTTTGATTTGCACTATAGGCCTCTCCGAATTCTATCGCCAGTTGAAAATAGTAATAGCCACGAAGTGCTAAGGCTTGTCCTAACAATTCATCCTTGTCTGTTGCGCTGATTTTTGTACTCGCTTCAACACCTTGAATCAAGTTGTTTACTTGATCGATGATTTTATAGGGCAAACGCCAAGAGAAGATAGAACGTGTACCTGTACTCAAGTACACCTGATAATCATAATCGTCGCCAAACCAAATCTGTTTTTGTATTAAATCGGCTCCTTTGACGCTGCGTGCAAATAGGATGCTGTGCAAACCCGACGCTTCATCATTGATTAAGGAGGTACGCTGTAGACGTAAGATCCCCGATAGAAAAGAATTTGCCCCTTCTTTACTTCCAAAAACGACGTCTGGAGAAATACTGTCTTTGGGTTGTGGGTCATCTAGGAAGTCAGAAGAGCAACTAGTAGTAAAGCTTAGAATAACTAAGAATAGGATGCTTTTTATGTATAATTTTTTCACGTGTTTACTTTTTTAGAAATTGATGTTTAAACCGACAGAGAGGGTAGCGGATAGTGGTACGCGATAATCGGTAACCCCATTGATTGCTTGTTCCGGATCGATTCCCTTGTGTGATTGGAAGGTTAGTAAATTCTCTCCTTGAATATACACGCGGGCTTGTTTTAATTTTAGTTTACCCAATTGCTCAATTGGAAGGGTATAACCAAGGGTTAATGCTTTTAGTCTCGCATAATCATTCTTGTATAAGAATCGCGTTGAGGTAGCGGCAAAATTATTCGAAGAATTCAGAATAATAGGCGTGTCTGTGATATCGCCAGGTTTTTGCCAACGGTCAGCGATATCGGGCGAACTTTGGTATCCTTTTGAAATACCGCCAAGTAAACTAGCATAATCATTATCATAAATGTACCCACCTAAACTAAAGGTAAAGAAAGCGCTAAAGTCGAAGTTCTTGTACGTCAAACTCGTATTGAATCCCCCTACTAATTTAGGCAAGGCGGAGTGATTGTAATAGCGAGTCGCTTCGTCATAGTCTTTGGTTGTTTCTCGTCCTGTGACCTGACCATTGGCATCAACAACATCCTTATACCACATTCCATAGCCGTCATTGGGATCGACGCCTGCCCATTCTCTAAGGTAAAAATCATATAATGAACGACCTTTTTCCCAGCGGTTTAATCCGCTGATAAAGCTATCTTGTGTTAGAGCGGTAACTTTGTTTTTATCAATAGAAAAATTCAAAGAGGCATCCCACTTCCAATCTTGTTTGCGAATAATATGTGTGGTTAAGCTCACTTCTAATCCGTAATTTTCTACTGTACCTGCGTTAGATAATACTTCAAGGTTTCCTGTAGAGGACGCTTGAGGTATAGCAAAAAGCAAATCGATGGAGCGTTTTTTATAGTAGTCAATAGATCCTTCTAAGCGATTGTTAAACAAGCTGAAATCCAAACCTGCGTTAAAAGAAGCTGTTTTTTCCCAAGTAAGCAAAGGATCTGTTACATCACCTAAGAGTACACCTGGATTATCTAATTGATTATATCCTGTTTCAAATAAACGCAAATAGGGGAAATATTTGTCTTTCAGGTTGTTATTTCCAAGTTCTCCATAGGAAATCCTCAATTTGAGTAAATCAATATAAGGACTGTCAGCTAAGAAAGACTCTGAGGATGCAATCCAAGACCCTCCTATGGCGTAGAAGTTTCCTGCGCGTACAGATTTGTCAAAACGCGTGCTTGAATCTCGTCTAAATGAGCCCTCTATAAAGTATTTGTTGTTGTAGTCGTAGCTCAGTCGACCTAAGTAGCTCGTTAATCGATCTTCTACTGTATAACCATTGATGTTTTCTAGTGAAGTTCCTCCACCAATTTCGGAGTTTCCTGGTAAGTATCCCGTAGCAGATGCATTGAATAAATCCTTTTTAAATTGATAAGCTTCTATAATTCCATCTGCGGCCAAGTGATGATTGCCAAACGTTTTATCATAGTGTAACGAATTGATGAAGTTCAGCGTTTCAGAAGTGTCTTTAATTTTGCGTACACGACCTTTTACACTTGAAGCTTGACCATATTGCGAATTGTTGTACTCTTTGACGTCGTAGTCGTATTTTTCGTAGGATAAATTTGTTTTAAAATAAAGACCTTCTGCTAGATCAATTTTTGCAAAACCATTCCAATTTAATGAACCTCTGCGGTTTACTGTTCGGTTGTTGTAGAGAATACCCACTGCGTTTTCTCCACTCATGATGGGGCGAATGCTATTGCTATCTTTACTAGAGGCATTACCATAGTCATAGATGCTATTTCCCTGTGCATCATAGGCGATTTGTCCTGCAGCATCTCTTTTGTAAACCGGATATACACTAGGCATGGCGTAGATCCAGTTCATTGGACTGTATAAATTGGTACCACTCTGTGTTGGAAAGTTTTGGTTGGACGCGGAATAAGCGGTATTAGCGCCCAATTGTAACCAATCGGTTAGTTGGCTTTCTAGATTTAAACGCACAGTTGTACGCTCAAAATTCGCCGTTTTAATCATGCCGTCTTGGTTGAGGTAATTCGCCGCCAAGAAATACGTTGTGCGATCACTTCCTCCTGTTATATTAAAATTATATTCCTTTCGAAAGGCTTGGTTGCGTTGTAATTCTTTTTTCCAGTCCGTTTCCCATAACAAAGGATCTTTTACTGTCCAGTTTCCATCGTAATCAACGGGTTGATTGGTGCCAAAGGGATTGTATCCAAAGTAGCTCACCAAACCATCCGAAGCATTTTTACGTGCGGTGAGTTCATCTTGTCCTATCACGTACTGATAGTTGTTTTTTCTACCTTCCCATAAATAGCTGGTGTAGTCTTGCGTATTGAGGACTTTGTGGGTTTTTACTGCATCAAAAGCAACACCAGTACTCAGGTTGATATTGACTTCGGGTTCTGCATTGCGCTTGCCCATTTTGGTTTTGATTAAGATCACGCCATTGGCACCACGAGAACCGTATAGCGCGGTAGAGGAAGCATCTTTTAAAACGTTGATTGTTTCAATTTGATCTGCACTGATCGCATTGATATTTCCCATATAGGGAGCACCATCCAAAATAATTAAGGGGTCTGCAGAAGCGTTGATTGAACCGATTCCGCGAACACGTATAGTCGGATTTTCACCTGGTTGAGAGTTGGAATTGACGATGTTAACGCCCGATACCGTTCCTTGCAATGCCGTAACAACTGAAGTAGCGACTTGTTTTTCCAAAACATCGCTTTTGACTTGACTAATTGCACCTACAATCGCCTTTTGTTTTTGAGCGCCATAAGCGACAATTACAATATCATCTAAGCTTACAACGTCTTCCTGTAGGGTAATGTCAATAAGGCGCTTTGTACCTACTGAAATGGCTTGAGACTTGAATCCTACATATTCATATTGTAGGGTTTCATCTGGGGCAACTTCAATGGTGTAGTTACCATTAAAATCTGTTTGAACCCCTTTAGTGGTGTTTTTGATTGTCACCAATACACCAGGTAGTGTCTCACCATTGTGTTCTCTCACTGTTCCTGTTACTTTTACCTGCTGTGCCAGTGCAATATTACATAGCAAGAGCAAACTACCTAGAAGTAGCCGAAGTTTAATACTTTTCATTTATACTAAAAATTTTATTATTTTTAGCAGCACACATCAGAATATCGTTTTTTTGCTGCTAAAAAAAACGATACAAAAAAAAGGAGGCCCTACGAAAGCCTCCTTTTTCTGTTTTTTAAAACAAAAAATGAATAGAGCTTTCCTTTTATGGAACATACATTTTCGCCATCATTGACATAGCGAGATCAGTCGATAGAATCGACATCGTGTATGGAACTACAAAAGGACTTATTAATTTTTGCATATCATTCGTTGTTTTTGTGATTGGAAATCAACAGGGCAAAAGTAAGAATTAGATTTTTTATCCACAATTATTCTGTAAATAAGGATAAAATATCTATTTATTTTTGTTTTTGTAGAAAAAAATAAAAACAATTGAAGCAAGAATGGATTAAAATAGAAAATTTAACTGAGAAAGGAGTTGATTAGTTTTGCACCTGATCCCATAGTCCCCAAGTTTTGCACCTGATCCATTAGTTTACTGTTCACGGTTTACAATCAGTTGTAAACAAAAAAAGTCCCAAGTGTTCACTTAGGACTTTTGTACTCCCGAAGGGACAAATATCGAACAATTTTATTGAAGATGTCGAACGTTTTCAGGAATTGTTTTAAGAATGACATTAAATGTAAAAACCTACATCTTGATTTTGGTGTAGGTTTTCTATTTTAAAGTTTTCAGTAAAATGCCGTATCGGCTGAATACTATGCTTTTATGGAGATAATCAAAGAAGTCAGGTAACGATTTGGTAACGGTGCTTATTGCTTTGCTTTTCAACGTGTTTCCGTTAGCTCATAGCAAATATAAAAAATATTTTCTAAAACATTCTTTACTATTTGAGTAATCGGCAATATCAAAGCTTATGAAGTTAAATCAATAAAATAATGCCAAAGTGAAATACTGTCTTTTAGTGTTTTTCTTGTGTGATTTGATGAGTATTTTTCTACTGAAATAAACGATGTATATTTCGAAAGTTGTTCTGTCTCCAACCAATCTATCGAACTATCGGTATTTGTATTAAATTGATTTGTTAACCAACCATTTACTTTGGAGTACCATTCATCGATAGTACGACTTTGTACATAAGCAAACATTCCACATACTTTAAGATGTGAAGAATGATGTCCTCTTTTGAAACGTTCGATTCCGCCACGATTACCATATACATATTGCTCGTTACTAGAACTCTCTGAAAAACGTTTCGCTTCAAATTCAATAAGGGGCGATGGCTTTCTACCTCTTGTCAATACAAAAACACCAATATCTGTTTCTTTTCCAGAATTTGCTTGAGTTGGATTTTTTCTAAAATCATATGGGAAATAATCCCGACCATTTTCAACTTTACAAAGTTGAAAATGGTTTACTAAGAAATCACTAATCCTATTTTCCTGATTTGAATCTTTAATGGTTTTATAATAAGCAGGAAATCCAGAGATATAGCTATCAACAAATAACAAAATCTGTTCTACCTCATGATTATTCGGTACTGATAAATCATTTGGCTTAGGTAATTGATATGAAGGGAGACTATCTCTAAGCATCTTGATAACGGGCTTTTACATAGTCAGCAAACACTTCATCAGCATCTCGTAGGGCAATAGAAGGCAACCAATAGCGTAACTGCTTCGGCTTTACCAAAATGATACTATCCTTACCATACACTTTCATTATTTTCTGAATGTGTACATGTTGTTGGTTAGTATCTCTTTGAGGAATAGCTTCTTGAATATATTGTTCTAAATCAGACATTTGCTCTTCTTTAGGAGTAATAGTTTCTTTACTATATTCAAAGTGTATAGCAAAGTAATTTTCTGTCTCTAAAATTTTGTATAGTTGAAAGTGCTTATTACTTATATGATAGATACTATTTAAAGTTGTACAAAAGATATTTGAAAAGTTATTCAATTCTGTTTTTGATACATTGATATGTAATCCAAATTCATTATTGGTTATCAATGAGAGTAAATCATCAATAACGATATTTTCTGTTTCTGTTAATTTATTTCCCTTTAAATAGGGAAGGTTCATAATATCTTTTTGTAAAAGAGTATAATTTGATCGACTAATTCCAGAACGAGAACTTGTCAACATAAGATAGGCTCTAAAAACTTGATTATTTTTTAAAGTAGCTTCAAGCTCTTTTAATTCATCAATATCTTCTATTGGAGCATGAATTCCTACTACTTCATTCCTATATGAAAGTGGTTCATGAACTAAA
>JASLHL010000310.1 GCA_030152225.1 Flavobacterium sp.
GAAGAAAAGAAGAAATTGTAATAAAGGAACTAATACAATCAAATGGAGAAACCCTTTCAACGGATGGAGTTATTGGAGTTACAGTAGGAAGTATTCTAGGAACAGAAGCTCAACAAGCTGTTGTAAAGCCGTTTAAATTGACTTTGAATGCAGAAAGCGTTACAACCAACCATATCAAAAATGGAACTTTATTGTTGGAAGATTTTGCAAAAGGAGTTGCAAATACGGTATTAGCCACTAATGCTGTAGGAGAACCTTATTGGATGGATCAAACAGACATGACGGTTGCAGTTAATGTAGGTAATGGACTTTCCAAGTCAGTTGACCAACTTCAATTAGGTGGTTTGCTTACGCAACCTACAGCTATAACGGTATCGGCTACTAACCATTTAGCGATTAAAAATGTGACTAAAGGTACGGGAACAATAGTGGATCAAATTGTTGTTATGGATTCGGATGGAGTATTAAAACAAGTCAATGCTGCGATGCCACGCTATTTTTATATGCCTGCGGCTACTATTCCTTCTCATGATGATTTAACAGGGCTTGCATTAACAGGAACAAGAGAAGTAAATCTGTATGAAGTTTATAAAAATCAATATGGATTTACAAATACAGCTACGCAAGTGCGCAGTAATCCAACTTCTACTTTGCCCGTATATGCAGCAAGTGAACTCGATTATTTTGTTACATATTATGATAATACAGTATTTACAAATGTAACTTTAAGTAGTTCAGGTGTTTTACAATACCAAGTAAGAAGTAATTCAGAAATTACAGCCAACACGTATATGAATATTGTGTTTAAGGTAAAAGAATAAAAGATGAAAAGAAGTAATAGAACAAATAAAAATAGTGTATCGCTACAACTCATGTTATTTGCCATCGGATTTTTATACAGTGGAATTCAGGTATATGGGCAGCGAATAGAGCGATTTCCCTATGAGGTGTCTTTAACTAATGGAAAGCCTCGTGAGATAGTAACTCATGCAACACAATTCACTCCTATTTTTAATTCAAAAGGGGTAACCTTAACCAATGGTAAAACCCAATTTAGTGGTATTGCTATTGATCACTTGCAATTTAAATCTAATAATGGACTGACGATTGAATTTGAATATTTAATGTATGATGGTCAACAGTTTGAAGGTAAATATGGCGATGGAATCAGTTTCTTTTTGTACGACGGAAGTAAAACTTTTAGTATAGGTGCCAATGGTGCGAGTATGGGGTATGCCTATAATAGATCTACCGTTAGTGGGAATGTTAGACCAGGATTGGATGGGGCTTACTTAGGAATTGGTATAGATAACTATGGGAATTTTAAGAATAGAATGTGGACGACCACAGGAGATCGTATGAATGGTATAGTATCAACGAGTCCGATTAATCCTACTTATCCTATGAGTCATATTACAATTAGAGGAGCCATGCACAATGAAGGATTAGCAGGTTATGGAAATAGAGGATTGCGTTATTCTGGTTATCCTGTATTATTTACAACCTCCACCATAGGCGGACGAAGTGTGAAAATTAACAGTGAAGGAAGATATGAATTAGTTAATTCAACAGCAAATACTAGTTTTTATGTTCGACCAGCAGGAGAATCAACACAAGTAGGCGATGCGAACTACCGAAAAGTGATTGTTAAGCTGGTTCCTGGGCAGTATGGCAATATGGTTGTTACGGTGCAAATTCAACATGGAAATACAGTATCCACTATAGTAGATCAGTATACCTATCCTCAATATCTGATGTACTATGAAAATGTCAATAGTACCGGTGCTAATTCAGCAAATGAAACGCAAACTATGGGACCAGAACAACTCGTTTTATTGGGAAGTATGGTACCCGAAACCTTTAAAATTGGATTTGCTGCTTCAACAGGAGCTGCCTCTCAAGTACAAGTTATTAGAAATATAAAAGTGAGTTTGCCTTTTTTCCCTCAAACTAAAGAGTTTCTCTTAGAAGGATGTAGTACAACAAGAGCATTTACATTTAATCCTTTTGAAAAGGCTGTATTCTATAAAGGAAAAATAGGACAAAATACTACGCCAGTTGGCGGTAATGATGCTAGTTTTATTGACTTTTCAACGTTTCGATTTGAAGATCAGGAAGGAAATGCAATTAGTACAGCTACTCGTTACGAGCAGGCAGGTGTTGGGGTATGGGAGTTCAATACAACCACAGGATATGTTACCTTAAAACCTGAACCTGGTTATCTTGGCAAAGCAACTATTTACTATTCGGTTAAAGGTGTAGGAACAGATGGAGGTCCATTTGATCAAGAAATTTACCGTTCTGGAGTGACAAAGATTGAAATAAATATTCAAAAATGTAACCCTAAAAAAGCGAGAATTAATCCCTTTCTAAGTAGGTAGATTTTTTTTAAAATGAGGGTTAATGCAATTTTTTTTAGCTGGTTTCATCCTTTAAAAATAAAAGTATGATAAAGAAAACAATATATATAGTAGTAGTAAGTTGTAGTACACTAAGCTATAGCCAAGAGCCAATTCCAGTTGTTAATTCAGGTGAACTATCTGTTTCCTCTTTGGGCTTGTTATCCATAGAAGGCAACTTTGAAAATGAGCAATCTGGGGAGGTAACCAATGATGGGACAGTGATTTATTATGATGATTTTGCTAATGATGGCGCTTATGGAACAACGATCAACAACAAGACTTCGATGACGATCTTTACGATCGGAGGTGTGGCTTCCAAAGCTAAGCAAATAACAGGAAATCAAATCGCTTCGTTTTACGATGTTATTTTTGATAGTTCGGTGCCTGTGATGGCCTTTGATTTAAAAAATAATATCGATGCTGCTGGTGTGGTAGATTTCCAAAACGGTATTGTGGTGGTTGATTCTACATTCAATCCAGTTACACAGGTCTCTCACGGCATGTTTACCTTCCAAAAGGGAGCAAAAGCTCAGTCGATGAACAATAGCTCCCATATTCAAGGTGCTGTGGAAAAGATAGGAAATGAATCGTTTGTCTATCCAGTTGGAGATCAAGGAAAATACCGCTATGCGCGTATTTCTGCTCCCAAAAATACTAAAGATGTTTTTATGGGACAATATAGCTATGGTGATGATGCCTTTTTTGCCTCACATGTGGATAAAGCAGGAGTGATTAAAAGCATTAATGACAAAGAGTATTGGGTGATTGACAAAGGAAATAACCAAGAAAGTGATGTATTGTTGACTTTGAGTTGGGATGAATCCACAACCTCACCAGCGGTCTTAAGTACTCCTGAAGAAGATTTGCACATTGTTCGCTGGGATGCCAAACAACAACTTTGGGTAGATGAAGGGGGAGTAGTGGATATGTCAACCAAAGAGGTGACAACTATTGGTACGGTCAAAGGCTATGGAATTTTTACCCTAGCTACTGTAAAAAAGGATTGGATTTTAGATGGTGATATCGTAATCTACAACTTAGTAACGCCTGATGGCGATGGTAAAAACGATTATTTTATTATTGATAACATCAAGAATTATCCCAACAATAAGGTAGAAATCTTCAACCGTTGGGGATCGCGCGTGTATGAAACCCGTGGTTATGATCCACAGGGGGACGGAAGCAGTAATGTTTTCCGTGGCTATTCTGAAGGAAAAGCAACCATTGATAAGGGAAGTAAACTTCCAAGTGGTACGTACTATTACGTCATTACTTATGAATACACAGATGATAATGGAAGTCGCATGATCAAAAAAGCGGCAAACCTTCACTTGGAGAATAATTAAAAGAGCTAGTAATGACAAGAAAAAGAAGAATATACGTAATTGTTAATGCAATCTTAGGTTTGATTTTCGCTCCTACAGCATTTGCACAACAAGATCCTCAGTATACGCAATACATGTATAATCCAGCGGTAATCAACCCTGCTTATGCGGGTAGTGTGAGTAATTTGCAGATTTTTGGACTTTACCGCACCCAGTGGGTTGGGTTAGAAGGAGCCCCGAAAACGGCTCATCTATCGGTTACCACTCCATTAACAGACAATGGTTTGGGATTAGGCGTTCACTTTAAAAATGACCATCTCGGAGTCATGGATGAAAATAGCCTATCAATCGATTTGGCGTATACGGTAAATCTGAACTACCACTACAAGCTGGCCTTCGGATTAAAAGGAGGAGGAACCCTTTTGGATGTGGACTACAATAAGCTCCATATTTACGATGGAACGGATCCTATTGCTCAAGACAACATCAAAAATAAATTCTCGGGAAACATAGGAGCAGGAGTTTATTTGTACTCAGATAAGGCCTATGTGGGCTTATCCGCTCCGATGATTTTGTCAAGTAATGTCTACAACGACAACGATTACAAAGTGATGAAAGAGAAAACTCATTTTTACTTGATGGGAGGGTATGTATTTGATATCAATCCTGATATTCAATTCAAACCTGCCGCCTTAGCGAAAGTAATAACGGGTTCTCCCTTGCAGGTCGATCTTACAGCGAACTTTTTGTTTTACAACAAATTTACGGTAGGAGCTGCTTACCGTTGGGATGCCTCTGTTAGTGGATTAGCAGGGTTCCAAATTACCGAAGGTTTGTTTATTGGCTATACCTATGATGCGGACACTAGTAAGTTAGCGAAGTATCATTCAGGCTCCCATGAGATCTTTATGAAATTTGAATTATTTAGTAACAACAGAAGAAAAGTCGCTCCTCGATTTTTCTAAAAACACAACTATATGGTTAGAAAAACGAAATACCTTAGCCTATTGGTTTGTTTTTTACTGACAAGTCTGCTTAGTTTTGGACAGTCGAGAAAAGAAAAAAAAGCAGACCGAAATTTTGATACCTATGCGTATGTGGATGCCATTCAAATGTATGAAAATATGGCTGAACAAGGGTATATCAATACTTCTATTCTGAGTAAATTAGGTGATTCATATTACTTTAATGCTAAGTTCGTCGAAGCAAATAAATGGTACGAACAGCTGATAGAAGGAAGTTATGAAGACAAGGATTTAACAACTTTAAATAAGGAGTACTATTATCGCTATGCACAAACGCTCAAAGCAGTGGATCAACCCCAAAAAGCAGATGCAATCTTGGAAGAGTTTGCCACGCTAGCAGCGAATGATTCGCGGGCACAACTTTTTATAACGAATAGCGAATTAGTTGAAAAAACATTGCCTTCCTCTCGTTTTACTTTGTCGAATTTATCGTGTAATAGTGAATATTCAGATTACGGAGCAACATTGCTAGGTAATCAGTTGATTTTTACTTCTTCTCGCGTGAATGATCAAATGAAAAACAAAATTCACAATTGGACGAATCAAGCTTATACTAAACTCTACACAACTACAATTGGTGTGGATGGTGGTTTCGGAGAACCTGTTCTTTTTGCCAAAGAAATTGCCTCTAAAGAACTCAATATGGGAACTGCTATTTTTACCAAAGATGGAAAGACAATGTATTTTACCAGTAATAATGGTTCCATACGCGGAGGCAAACGCGCGCAGTATAATAAAGAAGAATCTTCAGTACTTAAAATCTATGTATCCCATCAGCAACCTGATGGAAGTTGGGGGGGAGCTGAATCCTTAGCTTTCAATTTAGAGGATTACAATACCGCTCATCCTGCTTTGACACCAGATGAAAAGTGGATGTATTTTGTTTCCGATCGCCAAGGAAGTTTAGGGCAATCCGATTTATTTCGTGTAAGTCGTTTTGAAGATGGTCATTTTGGACCAGTTGAACATCTAGGTGATAAGGTTAATACAGCAGGTCGTGAAACTTTTCCCTTTATTTCTTCCGATTATACGTTATACTTTTCTAGCGATGGACATCCGGGTTTTGGGGGATTGGACGTATTTAAAGTTAAAATTCAACGCGATGGGCAATTGGGAGTTCCTGTGAATTTAGGTCCTGATATCAACAGTGCTTTTGACGACTTTGGTCTATATATCGATTCGGCTACGAAGAAGGGATTTATTACCTCAAATAAACCTGGGGGACATGGAGGAGATGATCTTTACCTCTTTATAGAACAAGCCTGTACACAACTTGTCGATGGTTTGATTTCCAACCAAGAAGGAGGAGAATACTTAGATCAAGTGGTCATTGGTTTTTACGATGCAATGAATAAGAAAGTAGCCGAAATACAATCCGATAGTCAGGGGTATTTTAGTTTTGATCAGCTCGCTTGTGGTCGTGAGTATCTCGTTCGCGCTAGTAAAAAAGGATATTTGACCAAAGAGATGCGTATCCATACAAATCGCGAGGTCAAAGAGCGTTTGTATATTACATTAGAATCTGATGGAACGCGTATTGGACAAGGAGATGATTTGTTTGACAAATTAAAATTATCGCCAATTTATTTTGATTTTGATAAGTCAACGATAAGACCTGATGCGCAAATAGAGCTGATGAAAGTGGTAGAAGTGATGAAACAACACCCGAGCTTGGTTGTTGATATTCGCTCTCATACTGATAGCCGAGGTAATGATCGTTATAATAGACAGTTGTCTGACCGTCGTGCAAAAGCGACCATGCAATGGATGATTAGCAAGGGTATTGCAGCCGATCGCTTAACTGGAAAAGGCTATGGAGAAAGTCAGTTGCTAAACAAGTGTAGCAAGGGTATTCCTTGTTCAGAGGAAGAGCATCAAGTAAATAGACGAAGTGAATTTATTATTCTGAATTTATAAAGGAAATGATCCTGCTTTTTTATAATTCTTTACTATAACAGTAAATAGGAGCTAGTGATTTTCATCTAAAGAGGTTGTTTAAGCAACCTCTTTTTTTATGGCAATTCTTTTTTATTATATGCATGCATATGAGTTGATTTTGCATTTTCTAACACAAGGGACTATTGGTTGAGAATCTTTTATTTTTATATCTAGCTGACGTTTTTTTTTGTCTACTCGTTTTGAGATTATTTGAAGTTAAAATTAAACGTGTTTTTTGATTAATTCGACGAGAGTAGGGATGGTTTCCGTAAAGATGATTATATGCGAATAATAGTGTTAATTTAGATTATGATTTATTTGTGAAATTATAGTAAATTTTATGAGTTATATTCCTTTTGTGTCCTTTTTATTGTTGTTATTTGTAATAATTAATACTTATTATTAAATTTTACATAATGGTTGTAAGTTTGTATAACAATATTTTATGAGTTGTATAACAAAAAAAATTGGATATGATAAGAAGATTAATTCCATTAGTGACACTTATTTTAAGTAGTTCAGCAATGGCTCAAATTGGTATTGGTACTAAAAAAGCAGCCAGTTCTGCACAATTGGAGATTGTTGCCCTGAAAAAAGGGGTTTTACTACCTAGAGTAGAGCTAAAAGATAAAAGTGAATTTTCCCCTATAGAAGGAGAAAGAGTCGAGAGTTTATTGGTCTACCATACAGGTAATACGAATCTAGTAGCAGGTTTTTATTATTGGAAATCAAATGCTTGGACACCTTTACTTTCTGGTGATACATTCATAGATCGCAAAAATAATACTTTTACTATTGAAGGAAACCCAACTAAAAATGGAGAAGAATCTTTAGTAATTACAGATACTGAAAATCACAGCGTTTATTTAGCAGTGTCCGATATTGCAAATAATAAGACGTTTGTAACGCATTTAGTTGAAAATAGCGAATTTATCACTCAGTTGGGGGATAATATTGAGTTTATCCAACACATTACCAACAACAACGAATTCATTGAAAACATTATCAATGAATTAAGAGGAAAATATGGAAATGTAAACTACAACCCAACAACCAATACATTTGTGTACTATGATGCACAAGGAGCGGAACACAACATTGATTGGTCTACGTTAAATACAACCAACGTAAGTTTTACCTTAGAGAATGATCAGTTGGTTGTAACCGATTCAGCGAATCATAGCGTGCGTTTGGATGTGGCAGAGATTGCCAACAATACCACTTTTGTTACCAACCTTGTGGACAACCAAGAGTTTATCACCAAGTTGGGAGATAATGTTGAGTTTATCCAACACATTACCAACAACAACGAATTCATTGAAAACATTATCAATGAACTAAGAGGAAAATATGGAAATGTAAACTACAACCCAACAACCAATACATTTGTGTACTATGATGCACAAGGAAGGGAAC
>JASLHL010000258.1 GCA_030152225.1 Flavobacterium sp.
TGCTCTCGCTGCATCGCGAATCAATTTGTGCTCTTCTGTAAGCAAATCATCTAAAAGATAGTAATCTGGCGCCTGAAATAAATCTGGTTTCATAATATTCTTAAGTTTATCAGTTGTGACAACAAAAATAAGTAATATTTAGATATGTGCAATTTTTGGGCGTGAAAGTATATTTAAATTGCCGTTATTTTAGGTGTTAATAGAAAGATAGATCGAAATTAGAGGTTTAGCGCGTAATGGATAGAAGAGCCTGATCGGGATGAAATACGTATGTTTTCGACCACTCCATCTTGTAAATTACTGGTAGCGGTTGCTACTTTTTAGCAGATATTCCTCCTTCAAAAACCAGCAAGAGGAAAGTCAACGAGCTTGAGAATTCCCTTGAACTGACATTTATTGAGTTGGGATGTATAGGGCCAATTGTAATTCATGAGCCAATTAAAACAGTTAATCGGCTCATTTTTTTGTAATCTATTACTTTACAGTGATTCGTTTGTCTTGCTTTTTTTGCGTTTGATTCCTCTTCTAATCAAGAAAAATACACCTATACTAATGAGGATAAACGGCCAGATGTAGAAAAGCCCTAAGGTAAATGAAACTAAATTGTCCCATCCTGTTTTAAAAGCACCCGTAAAATCAGAACCAACCGAAGTGGTTGAAGGTTGTGTTTCGTAAAAAACGACAGTCAGTGTGCTGTACGCAATGCTACTTTTTAAAAAGTTCAATCGCCCTTCATAAGATTCGATATCAGAACGCAGGATTTCGATTTCTTTTTCAATGGACAAGATTTCCTCTATTTTAGTAGCTTTACCCAAGAGCGCTTTATAGCGACTTTCCAACTCTTTTTTTGTTTGGATACGCGATGCTACGTCTATAAATTCTTCCGTAACATCTAGGGCTTTGATGTCTTGTTGCTCTATGTTTTTGGCTGTGGTAGTAATATCTGTTAACAGGTTTTCAAAATGTGCTGCAGGAATACGCAAGGTTAGGGTATAAACGGAGCGATTTCCGTAGGATTCTGCATTGTCTTGAGATACATACCCTTGGTATTTTGCAATAACAGTAGTAAGTTGTTGACGCGTATCTTTTGCATTTTCAGTTTCAAAGCGAATACTTCCCTCTTTGATAATTTTGCGTTGCATAGCCTGTTGGTCTTCGAGGTTTTTAGCAGGAACAGGATTTGCCTCAGCATGCGCCAAACCTACCGTTGTATCAGCAGCTGAATGCTCATAGTTTTGGTTGCATGCCACAGCAGTAAAAAGAGAAAATCCCCCCAATGCGATAAGTAAAAATCTTTTTTTCATAGCTTCTTTTTTGTGCTTCAAGAACCTCCTTTGTGGATTGTTTTCTTCGGCCTTTAGAGTGATTAAAAATATTAAAAATGAATGAAAGTCAGTTCGTTTTTTTATAGGAGATACAATTTTTCGTTTAACAAAAATTAAATTGCAGATAGTACAAAAAAGAGTAAATTGCACGACAACCAATGAAATACAGCAGTAAATAATGAAAAAAGCAAGCATTTTATTTTTAACAATCGCCTTTTCCACGCTGAGTTTGGCACAGGAAAAATTACATATTAAAGGAAAACTAAAAGGACTAACAGAAGAAGCTTCCTTGATACTAATAAGTGGAGAGCAACAAATAGAAGTACCCAAAAAAGGAGAAGAATTCGAAGTTGAAATGAAGCTATCAGAAGCGCCAGCGCCTGTGTATTTGGTAGTTAAAGAGGGGCAAGGAGTTAAAAATACACGTTTTTTTCTAGGACATGAAACGGTTGTGATTGAAGGATCTATGGATAATTTTTCTCAAGATATTCAAGCAGTGCCCTCGGAAAACGATAAACTTCGCTACGAGAATTATTTGGCCAGTAAAAGTTTGCGTTTTGAAATCACACAGTTACAACAAGATATGATGGAGCTTTTGCGTAGGGGAGAACAACAAGATCTCGTTTCTGCTTTTTATTATAGCGAGAAAGCGCCTGTAGGAAAAATAACAAAAGTTCTTCGAGAGGTAGATAAAATCGACTATGTATTTATAGAGCAACACATCAATACGGCTTATGGGCGTTCGATGCTTCAGTTTGTGATGAATCGATTTACAGATGAAGAATTACAACACCTATTTGACCTAGTGGATCCTCAGTATAAGGACACAAAAGAAGTGAAATATCTCGATGCCTTGATTCACTATAAAAAACTAGCCGTTGGTGATTCATTTTATGATTTTACCGCTTTGGATCAAGAGGGAAACACGGTTCATTTTCGCGATTTATTTCAAGGAAAACCAGTCTTGTTAGATTTCTCTACGATGAATTGTAGGACTTGTCAAGAAGTAGCTCCTCAAACTGCTCAATTGGCAGAAGAATTAAAAGATCAGCTGACTTATGTAACCTATTATGTCGATAATAAAGAGGATATTATGGAGATGTACTATGAGTTAAAAAATAAGAAAGGACTGATGCTTTGGAATAAAGCAGGGCGTTTGGATATTGCCTATGCAAAATATAAAAACTATGGAACACCGAGTTATATTCTGTTCGATGCTCAAGGGATCGTAAGACAGGTTGAGTCTGGCTATGTCGAAGACTTTGAGCAAGAGGTCAAAGCTTGGTTAAAAAAATAAAAAATGTCCAGCAATTGCTGGACATTTTTCGTTGAAATTTAGAATAAACAACAACCAGGATAGACAAATAAAGCAAAGTCACACCTTGGTTAACTATAGAATAAGAATAATTATTTTTTTATTTATCGGCCAAGCGCAGTATATCACCAAACACGCCTCTTGCGGTTACGGATGCACCAGCGCCAGCGCCTTGAATAATAATGGGGTTTTCTCCATAACTCTCGGTATAGATCTCAAAAAGACTATCGGATCCTTGTAATTGTCCTAAAGCAGAATTGCTAGGTACAGCAATCAACTTGGTTTCTAATAGACCTTTATCTTGTTGTAAATCACCAGAGAGTTCGCCTACATAGCGCAATACTGTATGAGGTTGAAGTTCTTTTTTAAGGACTTCGAAGGGGGAGTCTAAGGACGTAAGGTTAGCAAGAAAATCTGATGTATGTAAAGCTTGTAAGGCAGTTGGAACTAAATTTTGAATTTGGATTTCTTCAAATTCATTTTCTAAATCTAGTTCACGAGCGAGAATTAAAAGCTTTCTCCCTACATCATTGCCTGATAGATCTTCTCTTGGATCAGGTTCTGTAAATCCTTTGGTAATAGCCTCTTGTAATACTGTACTAAAGGGTTTGTCTTGGACAGAATACTGATTGAAAATATAGCTTAAACTACCTGAAAAAACACCCTTTATTTTGGTAATGTTCTCCCCAGATAAATGCAAGAGTTTGATGGTGTCAATAAGTGGTAATCCAGCGCCAACATTTGTTTCATATAAATATTCTTTGTGGTTTTTTTTTAAGGTTGCACGTAGCTTTTGATAGAAATCATACGAAATTGTATTGGCAATTTTATTGGAGGATATTAGATCAAAACCACCTTCAACAAGGGGAATATAGTTTTGTATAAATCCCTCAGCAGCTGTATTGTCTATGGCAATAAGATTTTCCAAGTGATGCTGTTCTGCAAAGGCAATTACATCTTGTATGGTGTATGAAACGCCGTGATCTTCGATTGTTTGACGCCAATCTGTCGTAATTTCACCTTCTGTAAGGTATACTTTTTTAGAATTACCGATGGCAAATAGGTGAAGCTCGATGTTTTTCTTTGCCGTAATAGTTGCCGCTGAAGCTAAGATTTGATCAATTAAGGTACCTCCAACCAACCCATGACCAAAGATGGCAAGATTGATTTTTTTGGCAATACCAAAGATCTGTCCATGAATGACGTTTACCGCTTTTTTGGCGTCCTCTTTGCGCACAACCAAGCTGACATTTTTGCCCGTAATCGTATTGTGAAAGAGAATAGGGGTTATTTTATTTTTGACTAAGGCTGCATAAGGTTTGTCAAAGGTACTGAGATCTTGTCCGATGATAGAAATAATTGCGATATCGGGAACTAGTGCAATTTGATCGACATCTTTGGTGTAAAAATCGGGTTGAAATTCTTTTTTTAAGACTTCAATAGCCTGTGACGCATCTTTTGCATCTACTGTAAAACCCAATCCGCGTTCGGATGAACCTTGAGCAATCACCCCAATACTGATGCCTACATTAGCCAAGGCAGTAAAAATACGGGCATCCACGCCTACAATACCCAACAATCCACGTCCTTCGAGTTGGATTAAGGCTACATCAGACTGTACAGATAAGGATTTGATGCCCTGCTTACTCGGGGTAGAAGAGATCAGCGTTCCCTTATTCGTTGGATTTAAGGTGTTTAAGATTCGCAGGGGAATCTTGTTTTCCACCAAAGGTAAAATGGTTTTGGCATGCAAGATAGAAGCACCAAAATGAGCGAGTTCATTCGCCTCATCAAAGTGAAGTTCCTCTATTTTTTGTGCGTTTTTTACCCAGTCGGGATTGGCCGTATAAATACCATCCACATGGGTGTAATTTTGCAATTCAGTAGCGCCCGTAAAATTGGCGAGTAAAGCGGCAGAATAATTACTGCCATTTCTACCCAATGTAGTTGTTTCTCCTCGTTCCGTTACACCGATAAAACCCGTCACCACAGCAAGAACTTCGGGATCTAAACTTTTAAAGTACAACGTTGTTTTGGCTTTGGAAACTTCCTCTTTTACTTGTGCCTGACCGAAAGACGTATCGGTAACAAAAAAATGACGACTGTCAATGGCTACCGCTGGAATGCCTTGCTGTGTTAAGTGATGGGTTAATACTTTACTCGATATTATTTCTCCCTGTGCTAGTACGCTATCTTTGATTTTTAAGCTGTAGTCTTCCAAAAGGGATACGCCTTCATATACTTTTTGTAGTAAGGTAAATTCTTCTTCTAAATCAATTCCTACATGATACGATCTTTTCTGAAAGGCGAGAAAAGGTGTGAGATAATCTTCTTGGTTTTTAGCAAGATCTAGTAGAGATTCTAGCGTATCTGTTGTGTCGCCAATGGCAGAAACCACCACAGCAATTTTTCCTTGCGTAGCCTTGTCTTTGATGATGGAAATGACGTTGTCAAATGCTTGCCCTGATGCAAGTGATTTTCCTCCGAACTTTACTATTTTCATTGTAGTGTTGATTTAGAATAGGGTTTGTATTCGGTCGTTTAATTGCTCATACTCTAGGAGAAAAGCATCGTGACCGTGTATGGATTGTATTTCTTTGTAGGTGATAGTCGCACCATATTGCGCTAGTTTTTCTACCGTTCGCACCTGTTCCTGTTGGGTAAACATATAGTCCGAATCAATGGCAATAACGGTGATTTGGATGGATGTTTGTCCAGCAAATGTTTGGAGCTGTTTTTCTGTTCGCTCTTGTCCAATCGTTTTTAAAAGATGGGTCATCAGTTGATACGCTTGGAGGTGAAAGCGATTCTTGAGCGATTCTCCGTGGTAATTCAACCAGCATTCAACAGCGTATTCTTCTTGTTCCCGTTGTCTGTTGAATTTTTGAACCATGGATGCGGGTGTGCGATACAATAACATCGCGTGTTTACGCGCATCTTCTAAGGGATGGCTCGAGTGAGCGAGAATGGTTTCTTGTACGTGTACTTGACCAATTAACCAATCCGAAGCCTGTATATTAGTGGCAATTGGAATTAAATGGGTGATGGCCTTTGGACGTTGTATGGCCATGTCCCAAGCAATGCTTCCACCCAAGCTTCCGCCAATAACAGCATACAATTGTTTGATTTGCAGTGCATCCAGTCCTTTCCAGAATAAGTCAGCAATGACTGCTGTAGTGAATACGCGATAATTTGACAGCAAATGAGCTGTAGATCCCTCGTATCCATTACCCGGAATATTAAAGGCAATAACGGTATAACGGTTTAAATCAATGACTTGTCCCGATCCAATAAGTGGTTTCCACCATCCGCGATCCCCTGCTACGGTGCTATTTCCTGTCAAAGCGTGATTAACCAAGACAATAGGAGCTTGATGCAAGGGTTGACCAAACACTTCATAACTCAGCCGTAGCGTTTGTTGGGTTTGGTCGGGTAGCGTATAGTCCAATAAAAAAAGGTAGTTCAAGTCGTTCATACAGTATGATTATCCCTTTTTTGAGGGGATAAAGGAATTAGTTTAATGTTTTAAATACGCGTGCTAAATCGTGTTTCAAATCTTCCAATGATTCGATTCCAACAGATAGACGCACCAAATCTGGCGTAACGCCCGTAGCTTTTTGCTCCTCTACTGTGAGTTGTTGATGGGTAGTAGAGGCTGGGTGAATCACCAGCGATTTGGTATCACCAATATTAGCTACTAAAGAAAAAAGCTGGGTTTCATCCGCTACTTTTTTCGCTGCTTCGAACCCTTGTTTTAAGCCAAATGTAATGACACCACTCTGCCCCTCAGGAAGGTATTGCTTCGCTAAATTGTGATAAGGACTAGAAGCCAAACCAGGGTAATTGACCCAAGCTACAGCGTCTTGGGTTTCTAGCCATTGAGCTAACCCCAAGGCATTTTCGCTGTGTTTTTTCAGTCGAATAGGTAGCGTTTCTAACCCTTGAATAATTTGAAATGCATTGAATGGACTTAATGCGCCACCCAAATCGCGCAACCCTTCTAAGCGTATTTTTGCAATAAACGCTGCTTTTCCCAAGGCTTCGTGGTAAATTAAACCGTGATAACCTGCCGCTGGTTCTGTAAATTCTGTGAATTTCCCACTGCTCCAGTCAAAAGTTCCCGCATCGATAATCGCTCCACCCAATGCTGTTCCATTACCTGAAATGTATTTAGTCAAGGAGTGAATAACGATATCAGCACCGTGTTCAATTGGACGCAATAACGCTGGAGAAGGCACGGTGTTATCAACGATTAAAGGGATCTTATTCGCTTTAGCAATCCCAGCAAGTTGTTGTAAATCGATGAGGTCCAATTTGGGATTTCCCAAACTCTCTACAAAAATAGCTTTAGTATTTTGTTGTATGTTTTTGCTGAAGTTATTCAAATCAGAAGGGTCTACAAAAGTAGTGTGAATACCCAAACGCGGTAAGGTCACATTAAGTAGGTTGTACGTACCTCCGTATAAGCTGTTGGAAGCCACAAGATGGTCGCCCGCTTTTAATAGGGTTAAAAGGGTTGTACTAATAGCCGAAGCGCCTGATGCGGTTACTACGGCACCAATCCCCCCTTCTAATGCTGCGAGGCGTTGTTCTAAAATATCGTTGGTTGGATTGTTTAATCGCGTATAAATATAAGCGGGTATAGAGAGGTTAAACGCTCCTGCTGCGTGTGCTGCGTTTTCAAAAACATAAGAGGAGGTTTGGTAAATAGGAACAGCTCTAGATCCTGCGGTTTGTGTCACTTGATGTCCAGCGTGTAATGCTTGGGTTGAAAATTTAAAATTGCTCATAACTATAGATTTAATGGGTTGGAAAAAGACATAAAAAAAAGCCCCACCGACTGACCGGTGAGACTCCAACTAATTTATCCTGCTTTATATCAGATTAATTCGTTGACTTCCGGCCATAACAAGGAGCGAACATCATGGTGTTCGTTGTCATACACATCATCATTGAATTAGAATTGAAAATCATGGTTCTTTTTTTTATCTGTGAAAACCAAAACGAAAAATAGAAGTGAACTATCTTCATTTTGATTGTTTTGTTGTAGAGCAAATTTCTGTAAAATAATTCAAATAGCAGTTATAAAAACTTGAAATACTATAATTTTAGATAAAAATTCTGTAACAGGGTGGTGAATTCGGGGGTGTAACAGTGTCTTTTTTCTTCAATTGTCAGTTCATTTAGAGGAATTTTCTCTATGCGCTTTCTTGAAAATGCAAGTAAACTGCGTTTTATCTCACTGCTAGGCGTTCCTTTTACGCGAGTGACCTGCATAGGATAGATGTCAAACTCCGCAGCGAGGTACATGATGCGTTCTTCTTCTTTGGAA
>JASLHL010000316.1 GCA_030152225.1 Flavobacterium sp.
GTTTGATTGTTTTATTTTGGTTATTTGGTTTGGTGAGGTTCGACGTAGGAGTGGATGGCAATCCGCCTTATTCAAACCCGCAACCCAAAAAATGCAACCAACAAAGAGCAAATACCAAAGAACAAAGAGCAAAGAACAAAAAAAAAGACCAAGCTTCTAAAAAGAATACTTGGTCTTCCGTAATTTATTGAATTGTTATTTATTTGTTCTTAGTTGAATAAGCCTAGTAAAAGGGATGGACATAAACCGAAAACTACAACAGCAGCAGCAGCAAGGAGTCCGACGATTGAATAGGCTAGAGGCACTTGAATTTTTACCAGTTCTACTTCTTCTTCCTCTTGGTTTTTAGCAAACATCAAGATGATAATTTTCAAGTAGTAGTAGATACTGATAAACGAGTTAATGACCCCGAAGATGACTAAGGTGATAAATCCGTTTTTCACTGCTTCTGTAAACAAGAAGAATTTTCCGAAGAAACCAGCGAAGATTGGAATCCCTCCCATAGATAATAACGCAACAGATAAGATAACCGCTAAAAGAGGGTTAGATTTGCCTAATCCTTTGAAGTTATCGATATGTTCGTTGTCTTTTCCTTTGGTTACGATTGTCAATACGGTAAAAGCAGCAATACCAGCAAACGCATAAGAGGTTGCATAGTAGAATAAATTAGGTGTTGCACTGCCTAAAGCCGTTAGAGCCATCATCATAAAACCGGCATGTGAAATACCAGAATACGCCAATAAACGCTTCATATTATCCTGACGCAAGGCCATGATGTTACCCACAGTCATCGTTAAGATGGCAATGATAACGATAGCGGTCGTATAATGCGAAGGCATTTGGTGTAACAAATTAATTGACACTTTGTATAGCGTTGCAACAGCTGTTACCTTAACTAACGTACTCATCATGGCCGTAGTTAAATTTGGTGCTCCTTGGTACACATCTGGTGCCCAGAAGTGGAAAGGAACCGCTGCAATTTTGAACAACATTCCAATGATAATCATCGTTACCCCTAAAGCATACCAAACTGGCATAGGGTTACTCGTTGTCAATTTTGTAATTTGAGCCAAGTCAAAAGAACCTGTTGCTCCATACACAAGGGCAATTCCGAACAGCACTACCCCAGAAGCAAACGACCCCAGTAAGAAGTACTTCATGGCTGATTCGTTACTTTTAATATTCGTACGATCAGAACCACAAAGAATGTATAGGGTGATAGAAAGAATTTCTAGTCCCACAAAAAACATCGCCATATTTCCAAAACTCACCATGGAAATCGCTCCCATGAGCAAGAATAATTTGAGTGAAATATAGTCTGATAGTTTAGAAAATTGCGCTTGATAAAAGTCTTTACTCAATGCTACTAACAAAATAGTTAGGGCAATAAATAAAGAAGAAAAGGCACTTGAAAACTTAGTAGTCACAATCATATTGTTGTAGTGTGCTTCCACCACATCAATGTTGCAAAGTGTGTACCCCAGAATTCCCAGTAGTCCTACAATCGTAAGCGGGATGATTAATTTTCTCAAATTAATGATCTCTGCTAGTAGAACGATAACCGCTAATACGCCAACTGCTATTAATGTATTCATCTTTTATATTTTGGAATTATGGCTTCAGAATAAGCTGAATCTCAATTGTTATTTAATATAGGATACGATTTCAACCAAACTTGGTGTAATTAAATCGGTAATTGGTTTTGGGTACACCCCTAAGAAAATCACGGTGATTACTAATATCCCCAGTACGATTTTCTCGTTCACTGTTACTTCTTTAAATACGTTGACATTCGTTTCCCCTAGCATAGATCGTTGGAACATGCGCAACATATAGAAGGCACCGAAAATAATACTTGTTCCTCCGATGATCGCGTACCAGATATTGATTTGCGATAGACCATATAGCAAGCTAAATTCTCCAATGAAACTAAAAGTTCCTGGTAAACCAATGGACGCGAACAACAAGATCATGAATAAAGAGGCGAATTGTGGCGCTTGTTGGCGAATTCCCCCCATTTCATTAATGGCTCTCGTTCCGAATCGGTTGAACATGATTTCTGCTACGTAGAATAAACCAACAATAACAAAACCGTGTGCTAACATTTGATAAACCGCTCCTAATAAACCGTCTAGTGTTAAGGTATAAGCACCAGCGGCAATTAACCCAACGTGTGCTAAAGACGAATAGGCAAAGAAACGCTTGATATTCACTTGTTTTAGCGCTACGATTGATCCATAAACTACCCCAATGATACACAAGACTAAAATAGTAGGCATTAAGTCTTTCGCTGCTGATGGAGCGATAGGCAATTGCCAACGGATAATCGAGTATAATCCCATTTTTAGCATGATCCCAGATAAAAGCATGGTTCCAACAGTAGGTGCTTTTTCATAGGTTGACGCCTGCCAAGTATGGAAAGGGAAGATGGGAATTTTAATCGCGTAAGCTAAGAAGAACGCAAGGAAAATCCAGTATTGCTCTTGGCTTGTTAAGCTTACGTTGTATAAATCTGCCAATAAGAAGCTACCTGCTTTTTGGTAAAGGTAGATAAACCCAACCAACATGAATAGAGATCCTGCGAAGGTGTAAATAAAGAATTTAAAAATGGTTTTTTTACGTGCTTCGAAGGTATCATTCCCCCATAGTAAAGCGATAAAGTAGATTGGAATTAAAGATAACTCCCAGAAAATATAGTATAAAAATCCGTCTGCAGCTAAGAAAGTTCCAGTCATAGCGAATGACATAAACATCACTAAACCGTAGAACAAATTTGATTTTTCAATGTGATTTCCAAAAGAAGATAAGATGATTAGCGGTGTTAACATTGTTGTTAATAAAACAAGGGCTAACGCTAATCCATCCGCTTTTAGGGCAATGTGAATGTTGGGATTCATGATCCATTGCGTAGTAAAACCGGCATTTACGCCTGAATTGTGTTGGCAAATGATGGCAATTGTTTCTACAAATGCCACTAACCCAAATAGCAATGCAATTTTAGGGGCTAGTGTTTTATTTGCTAAAAACGTAGCAAATGCTCCAACTAATAACGTTAATAATAATATAGTTACGTTCATCTCTCTAAATTATCTTGCAATGAATAAATAATACAACATCAAACAGATTCCAAATACAAAGGCGAATAAGTACAATCCGATGTTTCCGTTTTGTGCTTTTTTCCCTTGTAAAGACAATCCATCTGCTATTTTTCCTAATCCATAAATGGCTTCAGACAAGACTACTTCTACGACGTCTCTAAAGAAAACAGAAAGGGTATAGATTGGTTTTACAATCACTTTCATATAGATTTCATCGATGTAGTATTTGTTGTATAAGACCTTGTGGAATCCTGTCA
>JASLHL010000005.1 GCA_030152225.1 Flavobacterium sp.
ACTTCCAAAAATTTATGATTCATTAGAAATCACTAAACCAGATGGTTCTAAATTAGTACTTGAAGTACAATCACACATTGGAGAAGATACAGTTCGTACAATTTCAATGGACTCAACAGACGGATTAAGTAGAGGTTACGCTGTAGCTGCTACAGGATCTCCTATCCAAGTTCCAATCGGAAAAGAGGTATTTGGTAGATTGTTTAATGTTGTGGGTGACGCTATTGATGGTTTAGGTAACTTACCTAAAGCAGGTGAAAATGGGTTACCAATCCACAGACCTGCACCAAAATTCGAAGATTTATCTACTTCAACAGAAGTATTATTCACAGGAATTAAAGTAATCGACTTAATTGAGCCTTACGCAAAAGGGGGTAAAATTGGATTATTTGGTGGAGCTGGAGTTGGTAAAACCGTATTAATTCAGGAGTTAATTAACAATATCGCCAAAGGACACGGTGGACTTTCTGTATTCGCAGGAGTTGGAGAGCGTACACGTGAAGGAAATGACTTACTTCGCGAGATGTTAGAGTCTGGTATTATTAAATATGGCGATGATTTCATGCACTCTATGGAAAATGGAGGATGGGATTTATCTAAAGTTGACCGCGAATTAATGAAAGATTCTAAATGTACTTTCTTATTCGGTCAGATGAATGAGCCACCAGGAGCACGTGCACGTGTTGCTTTATCTGGATTAACAATTGCTGAGTTCTTCCGTGATGGTGCTGGAGACGACCAAGGAAAAGACGTACTTTTCTTCGTTGACAACATCTTCCGTTTTACACAAGCAGGTTCAGAGGTATCAGCCTTATTAGGTCGTATGCCATCTGCTGTAGGATACCAACCGACATTAGCAACAGAAATGGGGGCTATGCAAGAGCGTATTACTTCAACTACAAAAGGATCAATTACTTCCGTTCAAGCGGTTTATGTACCTGCGGATGACTTAACTGACCCGGCACCAGCGACAACGTTCGCTCACTTAGATGCTACAACAGTATTGTCTCGTAAAATTGCTGAGTTAGGTATTTACCCTGCAGTAGATCCATTAGATTCTACTTCTCGTATCTTATCTCCAGAAATTTTAGGTAAAGAACACTATGCTTGTGCACAACGAGTAAAAGAAATCTTACAAAAATATAAAGAATTACAAGATATCATCGCGATCCTTGGTATGGAAGAGCTATCTGAAGAAGATAAATTAGCTGTACACAGAGCACGTCGTGTTCAACGTTTCTTGTCTCAACCATTCCACGTGGCAGAGCAATTTACAGGTATCCCAGGAGTTCTTGTAGATATTAAAGATACAATCAAAGGATTCAATATGATTATTGACGGTGAATTAGACCATTTACCAGAAGCAGCTTTCAACTTAAAAGGTTCAATCGAAGAAGCGATTGCAACTGGAGAGAAAATGCTTGCTGAAGTTTAATAATCACTTAAAAAAGAACTATTATGAGATTAGAAATTGTATCACCTGAAGCTACATTATTCGCTGGAGAAGTTACTTCTGTATCGGTTCCAGGTGTTAATGGTGAGTTTCAAATGCTAAACAATCACGCCGCTATCGTTTCATTATTAACGAAAGGTAACGTGAAGTTTACAGGAAATAACATTTCTATTAAAGAGCCATTTAATTCCAAGTTCGTTAAAGTTAGTAACGATACTTACCACTTACCTATCAACATGGGTACGGTTGAATTAAGTGATAACAAGATTATTATTTTAGCTAACTAATTAGCTATAAACACATAAAAAAAGCCCGATTCTTACGAATCGGGCTTTTTTAGTTTACGGTTTACAGCTTACCGTTTACGGTTTACAGTAAACTAAAAAAGCCTTACAAGAAATCTTGTAAGGCTTTTTTATTGCTCCCCCTCTTGGGCTCGAACCAAGGACCCTCTGATTAACAGTCAGATGCTCTAACCAACTGAGCTAAGGAGGAAGGTATTTTATACCTACCTAAAGGTTACACGTTTAAAGCTTTTGCTTTGCTCCCCCTCTTGGGCTCGAACCAAGGACCCTCTGATTAACAGTCAGATGCTCTAACCAACTGAGCTAAGGAGGAAGGTGTGTTACCTTTATTGCGATGCAAATATAATGCGTTTTCTGCTTTTTACAAATATTTTCTATAAAAAAACTCACTTTTTTCAGCTTTCACCCTTCAATGTTGGCAGCCCTAAACGATAACGAGTTGCTATCAAACGAATTACAAAAACTGAAACTGCTGTAGAAATCTGCACAATTTTCGGATCAAACCCGATTCCCTGTAGGATATAGTAGATAATCACCCCAAAAATACAGGCTAAGGCATACCATTCTTGTCTAAAGATCGCTGGAATCTCATTGATCAAGATATCGCGTATCATCCCACCAACTACCCCCGTAACAGTGGCCATGATCATAACCACCCAAAACGGATAACCCAACGACATAGTCTTCTCCGTTCCTACCACAACAAACAACCCCAAACCAATGCTATCAAACCAAAGAAAGGTATTATTTAATCGGATCAATTTTTGTGGAAAGACAATAACGAGCATCATGGCAATAATGGTACACCACACATACACGCTAGTCAGCATCCAAAAGGGCGTTACCCCTAGGAGTAAATCCCTCAAAGTACCGCCTCCTGTAGCTGTTACAAATCCAACAACAAAAGCGCCAAACCAATCCACACTCTTTGCAGAGGCTAATCGGATACCCGAGATGGCAAAGGCAATCGTTCCAAAGAACTCAATAACATCGACAAATTCAATTGCCGTCCAAAATTCCACAAAGGTATCCACCCATTCATTCATAGACTAAACCGTATATTACGCTATTTAATTACAACTGTTTTTTTATTGACGAAGGCCAACAAGCCTTCTACAGACATCTCTCTGCCTATACCTGAAAATTTCGCTCCACCAAATGGCACACGAGGATCAGAAATCACCATTTCATTAATAAACACTGCGCCATCGTCAAAATGATGGATCCAGCGCTTTAACTCCTCCTTGTCATTGCCAAAAATAGAAACGCCTAAACCAAAACGAGAATCATTACTCAAGGCTACGGCTTCTGCTAGGGTATCAAATCCGACAACAACGGCTAAAGGACCAAAGGTTTCTTGGGTAAAGACAGGCATTTGATCCGTGACATCTGTTACAACGGTAGGTTCAAACCAATTTTTATCGCGTTTACCGCCACAAATGACACGCGCACCCATAGCCACCGATTCATTTAAGAGGGTTTCAAGCTCAATTGCGAGATCTTTACGTGCCATAAGCCCTATCCTTGTATCGGGATGCATTAAGTCCCCCTGCTTAAACTGCTGGGCTTCCTCAGCCAAACGCAAAGTAAATTCTTCTACAAGGGATTGATGTACTAAAAAACGCTTGGCTGCGATACAGCTTTGACCTGTATTTTGAAAACGCGCATTGACTGCAACGGGAATAATCGCATCGAGATCGACATCTTCTGTGACGATAAAGGCATTACTTCCCCCTAGTTCCAAGAGTACAGGCTTAATCAAACTTCCCGCTTTTTGTGCTACTGCACTTCCCGCTGGCTCACTCCCTGTTAGTGATACTCCTTTGACTGCGGGATGCGCAATGACCTCCTCTACTTCACTTCCAGGAATAGCCAAATTAAAATACACTTGTTCATATCCAGGAATAGCAAAACAGGATTCTAATGCTTGTGCCGATAAGGGCACATTGCTTGCATGCTTTAAAAGCACAATATTTCCAGCTAATAAGGTAGGAATGGCAAAGCGAAACACTTGCCAAAAGGGAAAATTCCAAGGCATCACACCCAAAATCACCCCCATCGGATCGTGTACGATATACGTTTCTGACCAACGGGTTTCAATAGTTCTCCCTTGTAAAATAGCCCTGCCTTCTTCGATGTAGTAGTCGATCAATGTGGCGCTTTTTTCCACTTCTGCTATGGATTGACTAATAGGTTTAAACATATCTTGGGTAATCATAGCGCCATAACGCTCTTTGTTTGCCAAGAGTTTTTCTTTTACTTTTCCAAGATAAACGATGCGATCTTCAATAGACATAGCACGCCAATCCACAAAGACAGCCTGCGCTTTTTCAATGGTATTTTCTATCTCTTTTTTCATATCAACTTTTTTTCTCTTATAAATTTACAATATCATCGAAACTAATCGCATTAATTACACAAAAAAAGATAATTTCTTTTTTTAAGCGTCAAAAAAACACAAGCACAGAAAAATATTCTGCACCTCAACTAAAAATCAACAAGGGTTCCTTCCAATATAAGGTTTATCTTTGCAGCAATCAAATCATATACCCATGAATAAAAATGCAAAATTGTTGACAATTGGATTAATTCTCTTTGCGTTGAGCTTGATCCTAAAAGCACTTCAAGTCATCAATACAACAGTGAGTAACCTCGTTATTCTACTAGGTTTCGTCTTTATCGTACTTTCTTTATACAACTTAGTTTTTAAAAGACTGAGAAAAAAATAGGGCTTGTTTTTGTGCAGTTTTTTTGTGCGTTTCTTTTGGATGATTCTCTTTCTGAATAAAAAACGTAAAAGCAAAAAAAAACAGCAGCAAACTTTCGTCTACTGCTGTATTGTTATTTTTACTGACTTCCTAAAAAGGGAGTTGTTTTATTTTTTTAAAACTTTCGTTAAGTTTTCAAGCATTACTTCTGTCATTGCCTCTAAGTCATACTTGTGTTTCCAGTTCCAATCTTGTTGGGCACTGCTATCATCAATACTTGCAGGCCAGCTATCTGCAATAGCTTGACGGAAATCTGGTTCGTATGCAATGGTAAAATCAGGAATGTGCTTGGTAATTTCAGCAGCAATTTCTTCTGGCGTAAACGAAATACCGCCTAAATTATACGAAGAGCGAATTTTTACTGCCTCTCTAGGGGCTTGCATGATCCCAACTGTAGCATCTAAAGCGTCATCCATATACATCATAGGCAATCCTGTTTTTTCAGAAAGGAAACAATCGTAATGTTTGTCTTCAATAGCTTTATAGAAAATATCAACTGCATAATCTGTCGTTCCACCACCTGGAGGTGTTGTCCATGAAATCAAACCTGGGTAACGAATGCTACGTACATCTACGCCATATTTATTGAAGTAGTACTCACACCAACGTTCTCCTGTTTGTTTGGAAATTCCATACACCGTACTTGGCTCCATGACCGTATATTGTGGTGTATTTTCTCTTGGTGTAGTAGGACCAAATACAGCAATTGAGGAAGGCCAAAATACTTTTTTAATCTTACCTTCTTTCGCTAAGTTGAGCACGTGAAACAATGAATTCATATTCAAATCCCATGCAAAAGCTGGATTTTTTTCCGCTGTTGCTGATAGTAAAGCGGCCATCAGATACACTTCGTCTACTTGATGCTTTTCTACAGCTTGAGCAACCGCATCAAACTCCATCGCGTTTACAATTTCAAAGGGTCCTGAACTCATTATTGCTTCATTTCCTTCTCGAATATCCGAAGCGATAACATTCTCATTTCCATAGATCCCACGTAACTTTAACGTAAGTTCAGAGCCAATTTGTCCACAAGCTCCAATAATTAATATTTTGGTTCCCATTTGTTTTGTATTTAGTTGCACAAATATAGCCGTTGCCAAACAATAAATCAATGTAAAAATGGACATTTCTATCACTTAACAACTAATTTCTACCCTACTAATTAAATTATACAGGTGTAATTCGCTATGGTTTATCGCAAAGCAAGTCAAATAAATTCAATAACATTCGTAAATTTGAGGTTTGAAATTCAAGCATATGAAAAATATTGGGATAATTCTGCTTCTAGTTATTGGTTTGAGCCTAGCCTCTTGTAAAAAAGAAACTGACCAAAATCAAGTAGAACAAACAAAATTACAGCAGTACAATGATAGTGTATTCAGCCATTTGATGAAGGAATGGAAATTTAAAATTCCCAAAACATCCAAAGAGTTGACTCCTATTTTAGAAGAATGGAAGCCGTGGAGCAACCTGATCAACGAGGTAAAGCTACGTCCAGTATCTTCGATTGGCGCATTTCAGAAAAAAGCTGCTACATTAACTGAGATTGCACAAAACTTGACTTATCAAGCCTATCCTGCTCCATTGGATACCCCAGATATACAAACGCGCTATACCACCTTACTTACTGCTTTTCAAAATTTAGAAATGTACATTGAATTAGATCCTATCAATGTAGAAAAAGTCGATGAATGGCTTGATAATATTCAAATCAGCCTAGATGATATTGTCCGCATGATGGAGGAAAACTTAATGCGTCAAAATTATGCTAAACAAGAAGGTGAAGACGCTATGCTAGAGGAAATGGAAGAATTGAGAAATGAAACGCGAAGAGCCAACCCTGAAGAAGAACAATAATTTATGGAAATAAAACAATATTTTAATGAAGCTATACAGACCAAACAGGTCGTACATGATTTATTAAATAGTCGACAATCGCTACTTTTCAAAGGTCTTGTTGGATCAGCACTATCCTTTCAAATGGAAAGTTTATTCCGACAATCCGAACTTCCTTTCTTATTGATTTTTAACGACAAGGAAGAAGCGGCCTATTACCTCAATGACTTAGAACACTTCATCAACAAACAAGATGTGTTGTTTTATCCTGGGTCTTATCGCCGACCTTATCAAATTGAAGAAACAGACAATGCCAATGTATTACTACGCGCCGAGGTGCTTAACCGCATTAGTTCTCGCAAAAAACCAGCGATTATTGTCTCCTATGCCGAAGCGATCTTTGAGAAAGTAGTCACGAAAAAAGTATTAGAAAAAAACACCCTAAAAGTGCAAATTGGCGATCAATTATCGATTGATTTTGTCAATGAAACCCTATTTGAATACAACTTTAAGCGCGTAGATTTTGTTGCTGAACCAGGAGAATTTTCCGTTCGCGGTGGAATTATTGACGTCTTTTCATTCTCTAATGACAATCCGTATCGCCTTGAGTTTTTTGGCGATGAAATCGACAGTATTCGAACCTTTGATGTAGAGACACAACTCTCGGTGGATAAGCAGAAAAAAATCACTATTATTCCCAATGTTGAAAATAAATTTACCGCTGAAACAAGAGAGAGTTTCTTAGAATACATCGCCGAAAAAACGGTTATCTTCGCTCAAAATACGGCTTTTATTGTCGATCAATTGAACCGCAATTTTGAAAAAGCAGGGGCTATCTTTGAGAAATTAAACAAAGAGCTCAAATATTCGAATCCCAACGAAATGTTTTTAAATGGTGACGTATTTTTACGTCAAGCAGAACTATTCAACTATATTGAACTAACGGATAGTCACCCTATTAAACCGACTAAAACATACGTTTTTCACACCAAACCTCAACCGTCATTCAATAAGCAGTTTGACTTATTAGTGCGCAATTTGAATGACAATTCTGATGCGGGCTACACCAATTATTTATACTGTGCGAATGAAAACCAAGCGAGGCGATTCAAAGATATTTTTGATGCGATTCGCGATGAAAATCAAAACCAAGTCGTACAGCAATATAAAACCATCGTTTTACCTATCTACGAGGGTTTTATCGATGAAGAGAAGCAAATTGCGTGCTATACGGATCACCAAATTTTCGAACGCTACCACAAGTTTACGTTAAAAAACGGCTATACGAAAAAGCAAACCATCACCCTCAAAGAGATCAATTCCTTGAGTGTTGGTGATTATGTAACGCATATTGACCACGGAATTGGAAAGTTTGGTGGCTTACAGAAGATTCAAGTAGAGAACAAAACCCAAGAAGCAATTAAACTAGTTTACGCAGACAATGATATTGTCTATGTGAGTATCCATTCCCTACACAAGATAGCCAAATACAATGGCAAAGATGGGGCGGTTCCCAAAATACACAAATTGGGTTCATCGGCTTGGAAAAATTTAAAAACAAAAACGAAAGCACGTGTAAAACACATTGCGTTCAATTTGATTCAGCTTTACGCTAAACGTCGAACGCAAAAAGGTTTTGCTTGTGCTCCTGACAGTTACTTACAACACGAATTAGAAAGTTCGTTTATCTATGAGGATACACCGGATCAATTAAAAGCGACACAAGAAGTAAAAGCCGATATGGAGCTGGATCGACCAATGGATCGTTTAGTTTGTGGGGATGTTGGCTTTGGAAAAACGGAGGTTGCCATTCGAGCGGCCTTTAAAATGGTGGATAACGGCAAACAGGTAGCCATTCTCGTCCCGACAACGATCTTGGCCTTCCAACATTTCAAAACGTTTGCTGAGCGCTTAAAGGATATGCCTGTTCGCGTGAGCTATATCAATCGATTCCGAACGGCAAAACAAAAGAGCGATATTTTACGCGATTTGGAAGCAGGGCAAATTGACATCCTTATTGGAACCCATCAATTAGTAAATAAAAACGTCGTTTTCAAAGATTTAGGTTTACTCATTATCGATGAGGAACAAAAATTTGGTGTAGCAGTAAAAGATAAATTGAAGACGATTTCTGAAAATGTAGATACACTTACCTTAACGGCAACGCCAATTCCGAGAACGCTACAGTTTTCGCTCATGGCAGCCCGTGATTTATCCGTTATTACAACACCCCCACCCAACCGATACCCCATCGAAACTAATGTTGTCGGTTTTAATGAAGAAATTATACGCGATGCAGTTGCTTACGAATTAGAGCGCGGCGGACAGGTGTATTTCATCAATAATCGCATTGAGAATATACGCGAAGTTGCTGGTATGATTCAGCGCTTGGTTCCCGATGCTAAAGTGGGAGTAGGACATGGTCAAATGGAGGGCAAAAAATTGGAGGAACTCATGTTAGCCTTTATGGATGGGGAGTTTGATGTACTGGTAGCTACAACAATTATTGAAAGTGGGTTAGACGTGCCCAATGCCAATACCATTTTAATCAATAACGCCAACAATTTTGGTTTGTCCGATTTACATCAAATGCGTGGACGCGTGGGTCGAAGCAATAAAAAGGCCTTTTGTTACTTCATTTGTCCACCGTATTCCGCGATGACGGAGGAAGCGCGTAAGCGCATTCAAGCCTTGGAGCAATTCAGCGACCTTGGCAGTGGATTCAACATCGCCATGAAAGACTTGGAGATTCGAGGGGCAGGAGATATATTAGGAGGTGAGCAAAGTGGTTTTATCAATGAAATTGGCTTTGAAACCTACCAAAAGATTATGCAAGAAGCCATTGAAGAATTGAAAGAAAATGAATTCAAAGACCTCTATGCAACAGAAACAAAAGAAGAAAAGAAAGTATTTGTCCGCGATTGTCAAATCGATACCGATTTCGAAATTCTATTCCCTGATGAATACGTCAACAATATTACAGAACGCTTAAATCTATACAATGAGTTAAGCGCCATAACCACCGAAACGGGATTAAAAGAATATGAACAACGCCTCATTGACCGTTTTGGACCGCTTCCAAGGCAAGCTATTGCCCTCTTAGACAGTTTGCGCATCAAATGGCATGCTAGTAACCTCGGTATAGAGAAAGTGATTCTAAAGCAAGGAAAAATGGTATGCTATTTTATCGGAGACCAAAAATCAGGCTACTATACCTCACCTAAGTTTAGACAAGTATTGACCTTCGTACAGCAGAGTAGTCACTTGTGTAAAATGCGAGAAAAAGAAACGAAAAACGGACTGCGCTTAATGCTTTCTTTTGATCAGGTTAAATCAATTAAGAAAGCGCTGGAGTATCTAGCGGGAATTGATTTGATGGAATAAGAGGCGAGAATTGTTTTTTGTTCTTTGTACGGTTTGTTCTTTGCACGGTTTGCTTTTTGCACGGTTTGTTCTTTGTAAAAACTGTGAACTGTCAACTGTAAACCAAAAAAGCCAGCTCGATGAGCTGGCTTTTTTTATTAATATCCAAATAAGTCTTCTAACGTTAATTCTTTGATTGTACCGAACTTTTTAACGGCTTCCCAATCTAAGTTTTCTTTTTTACCTAATAGACCTACGTTAAACGTTTTTCCTTTTACATGTTGGTTAAAGAAGTTTACTAAGTCAGACATTTGCATGTCTTGCGTTTGTTTGTAAATATCTTTGTTGATATCGTAGTTGATTCCTCTTTCTTGTAATCCTAACCAGTAGTAGAAAATCTGTGCTTTTGTATAGCGTTGTGTTGCGATGTTCTTCAAGGCTGAATTTTTCGCATTTTCGAATTGATTTTGCGCTTGCGGCATATCATTCATCAACTCCATCATAGCATCAACGGCTTGTGGCAATTTGTTCGCTTGTGTACCTACATAAGCCATAACGTAGTTGTATTTATCTAATTTTCCAGCATTTGCATACGCAGCATAAGCTGAATAAGCCAATGATTTAGATTCTCTAATTTCTTGGAAAACAACAGAAGCCATTCCTCCACCAAAGTAGCTATTGAATACACTTGAAGTAGCTAATAGATCTTTATCGAATTTAGATTCTCTACCGCGGTACGAAATTTCAGCTTGTACCATGTCATAAGGAGCAAAATACACTGTTCCATCCGTAGCTGGTTCTGCATATACTTTCTTCACTGGTGTCATTTTTCCTTTTCCTAAGTTGTGATTCGCTACAATTGCTTTTTTCACTGTTGCTAAATCATTTCCGTAGTAGAATACTTCTTGGTTATAGTCGAAGAAATTATGTAATAACCCCACCAATTCAGTAGGTTGTATCGCTTTTAATTCTGCTTCGCTCAAAATATCTTTAAATCGGCTCAACTGATTTCCAGACATAATATAGCTATTCAACGCACGTTGAATTCCTCCTTTGCTTGACTTCGCATCAAAACGAGATTTCAAGATTTGATCGACTAAATTCTCATACGATTCTTGATCTGCTTTTGCATCTGTTACTAAGTGCTCTAGCAATTTAATTCCCGCAGGGATATTTTCTTTTAATCCCGAAATGGTGATATACGATTTATCTATTCCTGTATTCAATGAATATTCCACGCCTAGTTTGTAGAATTCCTTGCGAATATCTGCTGGAGAGTACTTGTTTGTTCCGATGTAATCTAAATATTCTAAAGCTAGATTCAATTTCTTATCGTGATCTGATCCTACAGGTGTGATGTAGGTTACCGTCGCCAAGTCATTGGTTACATTTTCAATACTGTATAACGTAGTATTTATTTTTCCAATTTTTTCTCTTTTCAGTGCTTTATTGAAATCGATAAACTCCGGTTGGATATCCTTAACAGCCACTTGATTTAACGCTTTATAGAAATCTGATTCACTATCTCTATTTAGGTCGATTGGTGTGATTCCAGGATTTTCTACGCGAACTAAATCTTTGTTTTCTCCTTGGCGTTTGTAGATAATTGCGTAGTTATCTTTATAGTTTTCATTGGCGAAGCGAATGATATCGGCTTTGGTGATTTGCTCCATGCGGTCAATTTCACTCACTGCATCTTCCCATGTTCTACCTTGGATAAACGCTTGGTACATTTCTGTTGCCATGGCATCATTATGCTCCAATGCTTGCATTGAGTTCTTTCTCAACTCATTGATTACAGCTTGTAGCAACCACTCGTCAAAATCTCCCTTTTTAATTTTCTCTATTTGTTCCAATAGGAGGTCTCTCACCTCTTCTAGGGTTTGTCCTTCATTTGGCATCCCTGTTAATTGGTGAACCGAATAATCTTTCATGATCATTGGTGAACTACCTGCGTATAATGCCTTTTGTTTTTGGTTGATATCTAAGTCGATTAACCCTGCTTGACCGTTGGTCAATAGCATATCAATCATCGTTACATAAAGAGCATCCTGTGTTTTTGCTCCTCCTAAACGGAATCCCATTTCTACGCGTTCTGCCTGTGGGCTGAATACTTCGCCAATTTTAACTCCTTGGATGGGTTGTTCAACAGCCACATATTCTTTCGGTTGTACTCCTTTTGTCATGGAACCGAAATACTTATTTACCATTTGAATGGTCTCATCAAACTGGATATCTCCAACCAATACAACCGCAATATTATTCGGTACATAGTATTGATCGAAATAATTGTGGATAGCGACCATAGAAGGATTCTTCAAGTGTTCAGACGTACCGATTGTCGTTTGTGTACCATAATGTGTCGTTGGAAATAACAACTTCATCATTTTTTCATGAGAGGCCCAGAAATCATTGTCTTGACCACGGTTAAACTCTTCGTATACTGCTTCTAATTCTGTGTGAAATAAACGCAATACCAATTGAGAAAAACGCTCTTTTTCAATGATTAAGAATTTCTCTAACTCATTAGAAGGAATTGCGTTTTTGTATACGGTTTCATCAAACCAAGTGTGCGCGTTTGTTCCTGTTGCTCCGATAGAAGCGACGGATTTGTCATATTCATTCGCAACAGCATATTGAGAGGCTTCTTTAGAAATCTCATCAATGCGTTTGTAAATCGCTTTTTTCTTCTCTGGATTTGTTTCATTTTTATGCTGTTCATACAGATCAGAAATTTGCTTAATTAGGCCTTGTTCAACTTCCCAATTAACCGTTCCTAATTTCGATGTTCCCTTGAACAACATATGCTCTAAGTAGTGCGCTAATCCTGTATTGTCTTCTGGATCATTGTTAGATCCCGTACGAACAGGAATATACGTTTGGATTCTTGGTTCATCGTGATTTTGTGCTAAATAAACCTTTAATCCATTATTTAATGTATAAATTCTAGCTTTGGTAGGGTCATTTTCTACATATTCATAAGTAAAACCATTGGCATCTGTTTTTGTAAGCGTTTTATATTGAGCGTGTAAAACTCCACTCATGGAAAATATAAAACCAAACAAGAGGTATCTTTTTTTCATAAATAGTACATTTTGTATGCCCAAAGCTAAACATAATTCTTATTTCTCAAACAAAAATTGCGTATGGATAAAAAAGAAAACGTCTTAAGTTTAAAACTTAAGACGTTTTCTTTTTCTTACTGTTCAATTGCTTCGTAAATTGGTGTTCCTATATTTCCATTTGGAAACTCAATTTTCAAGATTTGCGCTAAGGTTGGCGCTATATCTGTCATATGCGTTTGACGGGTTGTTTTTCCTGGTTTCACTCCCCATCCTAAGAATACGGCAGGGATATGAGCATCATACGAATTCCAACTTCCATGGGTGGTTCCTTTTCCATCTTTTGAACCACTGAACCACTGAGGCTCTAGAATTAGTTGAATGGCTCCACTTCGCTTGTAATTGTATCCGTTGACAATGCGTTCTCTAAGCATTTGCGGTACTGCAGCAGTAGCGGCTTCTTGCATATCCACAACAAAAGCCACACCTTCTACTTTTTTCAATAATTTGATTGCCGCTTCAATCACATCCTCTTCTTCCACTTTACTTGATTCAAGTACTTCATAATTCAAGTGCACTTGGTAGTTCGCTAAGCTTTTTACCAAACCTGCTACGCCAAATTTCGCTTCTAATTTGTCATTTAACTCCTGGCGAATCACCTTGGTATCAAAGTAACCTGAATTTCCTTTCTGATCGGCAAAAAACTTTGGATTATGTGCTGCTCCATGGTCTGCACTCAAGAACAACGTATAATTTCCCTTTCCGATTGTTTGGTCTAAATACAGTAAGAAATCAGCGATATCGCGATCTAAACGCAAATAGGTATCTTCAATTTCGATGGAGTTAATCGCAAATTGATGTCCAATATAATCCGTTGACGACAAACTCACCGCTAAGAAATCTGTTACATTTGCTGGGTTATTTCCCAATTTTTCACTTTCGATCGCGCGTTTAGCAAAATCAAGCGTTAAGGTATTTCCCTGTGGTGTACTCTTAATAAGTTCATATCCATTTTCCTTCTTCAATTTCACTAAATCACGTGGAAATGTTGGTGCTTTCTCCCCTTTGAATGGCTCTTCATATGCATTGTCATCCGCTGTACTCAACACATAAGAATTGATAGGGTATAGCGTATTCCATCCTTCTTTATAGTATTTGTCTGCTAATTTTTCTTTGTTGAATCCCTTGACCCATTTTGGCAAGTCATTCATATAGTAGGTACTCGTAATCCAATCCCCTGTTTTACCATCTAACCAATAGGCTGCATTGGCAAAATGCCCAGCGGGTAAAATACCACCGCGATCTTTAATAGCAATTCCGATTACTTTCGATTGAAAATTAGTTGCTAATTTCAACTGATCTGTAACAGTAGATACCAATAGGTTTTTAGGTGATTGTTGTCCCACTTTACCTTCACCTCCAACGGCTTGCACACTGTCATCTTGTGTACAGTACATATTTTGTCCTGTGGCTTGGATAATAAAATCATTTCCTGCAATCCCGTGAATAGCAGGCACACTTCCCGTATAAATTGTACTGTGTCCAATAGCTGTATACGTCGGAACATAGTCGATCAATGTATTTTCACTCGAGAAACCTTCGTTTAGTAATCGTTTAAATCCATTGTCGCTGTAGCGATCATAGTAGCGATATAAGTAATCCCATCTCATTTGATCCACAACAAGGCCCACCACTAGTTTAGGTTTTTCAATCTTTTCACTAGCCAAAATTACCAGTGAAAACAAGCAGCTCATTGCTGTAAGTACCGTTGACTTTACATTCATTTTAAATTATTTATTTGGGTGTTATTTAAGTAATTAATAGGGTTTAACAAAGCTATTAAAGTCATTCAACATAGAAAATAAATCCTGTCTTAAAGTTTGTTAGCATATTACACAGCACAGCGCATATCATTTTGACAAATAAAGCCTTTTTGCATTAATTTCATATTACCTCAACATTAAATATCAATAATTATTCCTTTAACTTTAAAAGAAATTAAATGTACTTGTTTTTCGACCAACATTTACCGTTCTAGTAGAATACCTTATCTTTGTATCTGTTGGACGCAGTCCTTTTCATTTCGTACACCATGGATATCGAACAGATTCTCACCGCTATTTATCCCTTACCTGAACCATCACTCACTGCGTTAAAGTCTTTGTGTAGTGAGATCCATCTGCCTAAGGGACATGTCTTACTTGAAGCGGATCGCATTGAGCACAATATCTACTTTATAAAGCAAGGGGTTGTGCGTGCATTTTCCATTCATGAAGAAGGCGAGATCACCTTTTGGTTTGGGGAAGAAGGCAGTACTATCCTATCGATGAAGAACTATGTCGAAAACCGAAAGAGCTATGAGAGTATTGAACTCTTGGTGGACTGTGAGTTATATCAGGTGAATTTCAAGGAATTAAGTCAACATTACCTCACGGATATCCACATTGCGAACTTTGGGCGAAAATTAGCAGAAAAAGAGCTGATGCGCGTAGAAAAACGCATCATCTCTCGTGATTTGCTCTCTGCAACCGAGCGATATAAAGAGTTAATCGCCAATTTTCCGACTATCATTCAACGTGTGCCTTTAAAGTACATTGCGTCTTATTTGGGTATTACCCAAGTGAGCCTAAGCCGAATACGCAAAGATGTATAACTTCTTTCTAACTAAGTACAAAAATTTGCTTGTCGCTCAGGTGCTCGTCTGATCTTTACTTATCTTTAGGGTAAATATAACAACGCAATATGAACAAAATTAAAGTGGTTGCATTTGATGCAGACGATACCCTTTGGATTAATGAACCTTTTTTTAGAGATGCAGAACAACAGTTTTGTATTTTAATGGAAGATTACTTAACCCACCAAAGTATTTCACAAATTCTCTTCAAAACACAAGTAGATAACTTACCTCTTTATGGCTACGGAATCAAAGGTTTTACCCTTTCGATGATTGAAGCGGCAGAAATTATCTCCAAGGGAACACTAAACATTAAACTTATTGATAAGATAGTCAAAATAGGAAAGGAACTCCTAACCAAACCCGTGGAGTTGATTGACGATGTAGATGAAATTCTTCAAGAATTACAAGGCAAATACCGTTTGGTCGTTGCAACAAAAGGCGACTTAAAAGATCAACACCGCAAGTTACACAAATCGGGACTAGGTCCCTATTTTCACCATATTGAAGTCATGACAGATAAAGAAGAAGTCGATTATGAAAAATTGCTCAAGCGACTCGACATCCAAGCAGAAGAATTTATCATGATTGGCAATTCACTTCGCTCCGATGTTTTACCTGTATTAGCTTTAGGCGGTCATGCTGTTCATGTGCCTTTTCACACCACCTGGTTACACGAGCACATTGATCATGCTGTAGTACATGAAAATTTTACATCCATCAAGAAATTATCGGAGATTAAAGAATTGTTGTAAGGTTTTTTGCGCGGTTTGCTCGTTGTGAGGTTCGCGCGGTTATGCAAGAGAAAAAAAGGATTCAAAATCAATGCAACGAAAAAACAGAAAAAGGAAACCTTGAGGGTTTCCTTTTTCTGTTTCATAAGCAATTTTATTTATTTCACTTGATTCCGATTGATCTAAAAACGGTATCCTACATAAACACCAAAATTCTGATTGTATATTTTAAAGTCATTGGCTCCAGTATTTTCTTCTACCCCAAACGTATTGGAGTTATCGAAAATAGTGGCGAATCCTCTAGTATATTGTGCACCAACAAGTAAGCCAAATTTAAACTGGTACTCAATCCCTGCAGTAACCCCATAATCCATTTTTTGCAGGTATTTACTGTCTTCTTGATCATCTTCTGTTGATCCGAAAATACCGTGATCTTTATAGGTTTTTCCATTTTCGTCTACGGATGTAATTGACGAATACAGCAACATATTGATATAGGGTCCTGCATAAACCTGTAAGCCTCCAACTTTAAACGTTGGACTGATGGGATTCAGACGCAAACTATGCATCTCCAACGTAGCATCAAACATATGCTCCTCTAATTCGCGTTTGAACTTTGCCCCATAATTTTGGTAATACAGTTCGTGTTTCAACCCAAAATACGTTCCGATGCTATTATCTACACTTACCCCTACAAAAAGGGCATTGCGGTGATCTATTTTGCCATCTACTGCCAAGTCCTTCACGTCATCCCCTTTTAACGTAGACTGTAGCCATCCTGCTTTTACACTAAAAGAAGTTTTTCCTTTTAGATCTTCCTTGAAGTCCTGCGCTTTCACAGAAAGCCCAGTTAATACTAGTAAACTGAATATAATGTGTTTCATACTCCTTCTTCTTAAAAATCAATATCCCAAATTCCAACCGCTTTCTCTAACTCCACCAAAGACTCTGCATAACCAAATAAGGTTTCGGCATAAGCTTGTTGGGTTTCGTTATAGGTGCGTTGTGCATCCAACACTTCTAATAAACTACTTGCACCTCGTTGGTAGCTGTATTTGATTCCTTCAAATACTTGTTTTGCTTCCTCTAGCATTCCATTTTCAAAACGTTGGATTTGCTTTTGTTTGGTCAAGTAATTGCGATAGGCTTGGTTAATTTCTTTCTCCAATTCCAGTTCGATGATGTCGTACTCCAACTCTGCTTGTCTTTCTTCATACAAAGCGGTTTTCAAGCCTGCCTCACGGCGGTTAGAAAATTTTAAAGGAACCGAAACTCCTGCTTTTACCACCGTATTTCCCGGAGTGGGTGCAACAGCATTTTTAACGAAGGAATTATTTTCAACACCAATATTTAACCCTAAATCGATGACGCGCTCTGCTCGTGCTAGAGCAACTTGTCTACCAGCTACCACTTTATTTTGTTGTGCGACTAAATAATCTGCGCGGTTATTTTGGGCCGTTACAATCAGATCTTCTAGGGCAAACAAGCGAACAAACTGACTGAAATCACCTGTTGGCAAATATACCGTATCAATACGAGAGGCACTGATGATGTTGCGCACTTCCATTAAACTATTCTCCCATGTATCATCAGCATCTTGCAAATCATTTAACATCGACTTAGCCTCCAACTTACTCTGGATAGCATCAACTTTGCTGATTTGTCCAAGTGAATAGCGAATACTATCTGACTTGGCTACTTGCAACATGGATTCGTAGGAGTCTTTTTGAATATCGTACAGCATTTTGTTTTGCATCGCTTCTAAAAAAGCAAGGGTCGATTCTGCGCGTAAGGTGTGAAAGAACTCTTGCAATTCTAGTTCAGCTAATACCTTTTGATCATGAGCTAAGTTTTTTCTTGCTTTTCGCTTGCCTCCTAGCTCTAAATCCCAAGACAACTCGGCTTCAAATCCATACCCCATTTGCATGCGCTTTTGTTGGTTATCTGCCCAACCAAAACTCAACTCTGGATCTGGAAATGCTTTAGCGGCTTGCACTTCTGCTTCTGCTATATTGATGTTGTATTTCTCTGCTGCATAGCCTAAGTTATTTTCTATCATCTTAGATAGAAACTCCTTGTATGTAAGCGTTTGTTTATTTGTAGCTTGCTCTGTATGCCCATCTTGAGCATACAAAACACCGCTACACATTATAGACATAACACTTATACTGATATATTTTTTAAACATATTCATCTCCATGTTAGTTTTCTTCTGTTTCTTCTACTTTGACAAAATCACTGTCTTTTCCCCATTTGCGCTCTACGAGATAGTACAAAGCAGGCAATACGAAAAGCGTTAAAATCGTGGCGAACAATAGACCATAAACGATCACTGTCGCTAGAGGTCGTTGCACATCTGAACCGATTCCCGTTGCCATAGAGGCTGGAAACAAGCCCAAAATAGCTACTGTTGCCGTCATTAATACGGGTCTGAATCGCTGTTCTGCTCCAAGCAACACGGCTTCTAGTAACGCATGTCCTCGTTTTCGCAAATCGTTGATATGGGAAATCATAATCACTCCATTTTGAATGGCTACACCAAATAGTGCAATAAATCCAACCGCAGAGGATACGTTCAAAGACATGCCTCTGATATTCAAGGCTAACATTCCACCAAAAAGGGCCAGAGGCACAACAACCATCAACAACCCTGCCTGTCTAAATTGTCCAAAAGCACCATAGAGTAAAACAAACATCAAACACAAGGTCAACGGCACGATGATCGCTAAACGATTGTATGCACGGTGCTGGTTTTCAAACTGTCCTCCCCACTCAATGTGGAACTTGTTGTGATCATAGGTGATGTTCTCCTCAATTTTTTGCTGCGCTTCTTTCAATAAAGACCCCAAATCGCGATTACGCACATTCAATTTTACAGTCAAATGACGTCTGTTCATCTCACGTGTAATCGTACTTTCACCTGTACTTGTCTTGACATCGGCCACTTGAGATAGCGGAATTTTTGCTCCTGTACTTGACGTCAACATCAAATTGGCAATCTTTTCTGGAGTATTTCTACTTTCTTCTGTATAACGTGCACTGATATCGTATACCTTATTTCCAATAAAGATTTGCGAAATGGCCTTTCCTCCGATCGCTACTTCAATGAGCTCAGCAACATCGGCAACATTCAATCCGTATTGTGCTATTTTATCTCGGTTCGCATGGATTTGCAATTGCGGTAAAGGTGGTTCTTGGTCAATGGCTAAATCTACTGCTCCATCTACTGTTTTCAACGTACCTAACACCTCATTGGCGATGCGTCTAGTTTCGTGAAAATCCTCTCCATATACTTTGACTACTAGCTCACTGTGCGCCCCTGAAATTTTATCCATTACTCCATCAATCATTGGTTGAGCAAAACCAACCGTAAATCCAGGTAAAGACTCATATTCTGCTGCTAACTCTTCGATTAAATCGTTTTTCGTTTTGCCTCTTGGCCATTCTTTATACGGTTTAATTCCGATTGAACACTCGAAATGAGAAGGAGTAAAAGGATCCGTTCCATCGTCATTTCTCCCTGCTTGAACCATAACGTAAGTTACTTCCTCATATTTCATGGTACGCGCTCTCAACGTATCACTCATTTCTTTGGATTTCTCCAACGAAATTCCCGGTGGCAACGTTACTTGTAACCAAATAGATCCTTCGTCCAAAGGCGGTAAGAAATCTTTTCCAACCTTAGCAGTCAATCCAATGGTAATTGCCAATACAACTAAAATAGGTAAGAAGACTTGTTTTGGCTTTTTCATAATCTTCTCAATACGATTATGATACAAGGTTGTTAGTTTTTCCAACCATTTGTTGTGGTATATTTTTCGCGGCTTTTTATACACAGCATAGGCTAATCCTGGGATTAAGAACAAGGCAACCAAAAGCGCTCCGAGTAAAGCAAAGCCAACGGTAAAAGCCATTGGGGTAAACAGTTTCTTCTCAACGCGCTCAAAAGCAAATAGCGGTAAATAGGCTGTGATAATAATAATCGTAGCGAAGAATACTGGTTTTGCCACTTCTTTGGTTCGTTGGGCAATGGATTTTTCCTTGAGTTCTTCCTCCGGATTGTCTTCCCGTTTCTTGAGGATGGATTCCATCATTACAATGGCTCCATCGACAATAATACCAAAATCAATGGCTCCTAATGATAATAAGTTGGCAGGAATATCTGTAAAATGCATCAAAATAAAGGCAAATAACAGGGATACAGGAATGGTAATTGCTACCAATAACGCCCCTCTCCAACTACCTAAGAAAACAATCAATACGATGATAACTAAACTAATCCCTTCAATTAAAGTCGTCGATACGGTATGTAACGTCGTGTCTACTAATTCTGTACGGTCTAGGAAGGTATGAATCTTCACCCCTTCTGGCAATAGTTCATTATTTAATTCATCGACATATTGATGAATTTTTTCTAGTACAATAGAAGGATTCTCCCCTTTTAACAAGAGTACAATTCCCTCAATACTGTCTGAGTAATTGCGCTCTTTATCCGAATAGCCTAAAATACCTTTGCGCTCTACATTTCCATATTTTAATCGACCTAAATCTTTTAAGAAAATAGGAATTCCATTTTCGGCTTTTACGACGATTTTGCCTAAATCTTCTAAATCTTTTACCAATCCAATTCCACGCACCACATAGCCCAAATCTCCACGGGTAAGTACACTTCCTCCTGAATTAACGTTGTTTTCTTCAATGGTTTCTGTAACATCACTTAGTGAAAGGTCGTATTGTTCTAATTTATGTGGATCTAATTCAATTTGAAATTGTGTGGTGATTCCTCCAAAATTGGTTACCTCAGCTACACCTGAAACTTGATTCAGTTTAGGAATAATAATAAAGTTCTGAATATCCGTTAGCTCGCGTAAACTATAGCCATCTCCTTCGATAATATAGCGGTATACTTCTCCGATTGGCGAGGTTAACGGGTCTAATTCGGGAATGGCATCATAGGGCAATTCCACGCCATTGAGTCGTTCTTGGATACGTTGACGGGCAAAGTAATCGTCTACTCCATCTTCAAAAACGATGGTAATCATCGAGAGTCCGAAGGTACTATTACTACGCATCACGTGCATACCTGGCATTCCGTTTAGTGCACGCTCAATCGGAATGGTAATTTGCAATTCAATTTCTTCTGCTGCTAAACCTGGTACTTGCGTAACTACTTGAGAGGTTGTATCTGCAATATCTGGATAGGCTTCAATAGAAAGTTGTTTCCATGAATAATACCCAAAAATACACAGTAAGCCAAACAAAGCAGCAACAAGCCATCTTTTGTGTATAGCTGTATCTATTATTGATTTTTTCATTTTTTGCTGTTTTATTGGATTACTACAGTTGTGGTAAATAAATACCTCCTTCACTCACTACTTTATCTCCTTTTTCTAAACCGGATAAAATAACAGTTTGATTGCCAGAAACCCCTCCAATGACAACATTTTTACGGGTGTACTCATTTGGCGCTACCTCCACAAAGACAAAAGAATCGTCTTCTCCTTGTAAAACAGCACGTGAAGGCACGAGGATTACTTTTTCAGGTTGGTCGATAAAACGCACATTCACATACATACCTGGTTTTAAAATGCGGTTGTTATTGTCTGCCTCGATTAAAACATCTATACTTCTCGTTTCTTCATCTACAATTTCATTTACATGATAGATCGTTCCCACAATCGGTTGATCGGGATAGGCTGCTAATTCAATTTGCACTTTATTCAATTTGGTTAAATGTTGGATATCTTTTTCTTTCACTTTCCCCACAATCCATATTTTGTTTAATGCTGCAATTTTTACTACGGGATCTGCATCGTCATTGATGTATTGCCCTAGTACAATATTGTTTTCTAAAATCTCCCCTTCAATGGGTGAGCGAACAATAAGCGGTTGTCCTAAAGCCAAAGATCCCGGTTGTACATTGTATATCTTGATTGCTGCTGTTGCATTGTCAAATGCCGCTTTAGCTATCGAATTTTCAGTTTCTGCTTCCTCATACTCTTGGCGAACTCCAACGCCATTTTCCAACAAATCCGCTTGTCTTTTTAGGTTTAAAGACGCTTGTTTATATTCTTGTTTAGAATCAAAGTAATCTTTTTGTGCTTCGAAATAATCAGGAGAAGAAACCTCAAATAAAGGTTGATTTACACCTACTTTTTGCCCCAATTTGATAAATGATTTGACAATTCTTCCGGAGAAGGGAGAAGCGATTTCCGCATAATGGTTTGGTATGGCTTTTACTAAACCCGCAGTTACTAGATCAAACGTGAAGTCTTCTTCTGCGACTTCCGCGACTTTAATTCTGCTTTTCAGATTTGAATTTTCTGTTAAGGAAATCACTTGATTATTCACTTGGTATTGTGCAACATCACTGGTTTGTTCCTTCTTTTCAGAGCAAAAACTCAATAAGATACTCAAGCTCAAAACTCCTGCTATTTGTACTTTTTTTGCCATTATGATTGTTTTAAATTTTTACGTTCTAATATTCTCTTAATTTACGAAATTTTACCCCATATTTTTAAATATAAAAATAAAACATTACGTTTATTTAACAATTAAAATAATTATCCCTTATCCATAGGGGGTTAAATCACAGCGGAAACGCCATTTTTTCATTTTGTTTATTTTTATAGCGTTTGAAACGCCTTTGTTTTACTAATGCAAATCGAAAATATAAGCAGCTAATCCAAAGTAGAGTAATAAGCCAATAATATTGACGATCGTTCGAATTGCGGGGCTTGCTACAACTGCAGGATCAGCTCCCATTTTTTTAACGAGTAAGGGTAAAGCAGCTCCAATGACAGTAGAAAAAACAACTTGTAAAAACAAGGCTACTGCGATTACACCACCAATTGCCCACAGCGTAAATGTTGCTGGAGTTTCCGTTTCCCAACTAAGAAAAACGACTTTACCAAAAGCAAGTAAACCTAAACACAGGGCCAATAAAAGCGCAATTCTCATTTCTTTCCACAACACACTCATCCACGACTTGACCGTTATTTGCCCCAAAGCCAAAGCACGTACGACAACCGTTGCGGATTGACTACCTGCATTGCCTCCTGAATCTGCCACCATTGGCATATACAAGGCGAGAATAACCATTTGAGCAAGGGCTCCTTCAAAATTGTGAATGATTAAACCCGAAACTAACCCTACAATGGCTAAGGTTACCAGCCAAAACACGCGTTTTTTAAAGTGTTCTACAATAGAAGTTTCTGCATAATCTGCATCTTCACTGCTTCCCATCACCCCCATAAACTTTTGCATATCTTCCGTGTGTTCCGCCTGAATAATATCCAGTGCATCATCATGGGTAACAATACCGACCACTTGTTTTTTTCGATTGAGAATGGGCAGTGCCACCAATTCGTACTTGTCAATCTTGGCCGCCACTACTTCGCTATCTTCATCGACATAACCAAAAACAAAATCGCGGTGTAATTCTTCTTCAACCAATTGATGAGGTTCGGCAATAATTAAATCTTTCAAGGTGATAAATCCCAATAGCGTTTGATCTTCATTCACCACATAGATATAGTAAATTGTCTTTTTAGACGGTGCATCTTGTCTTACTTTGTGAATGGCTTCAAAACAGGTCATATCTTTCGATACAGTAGCAAAATCGGTACTCATGATTCCCCCTGCAGTATCTTCAGGATAGGAACTCAAAGCCAATACATTTTCTCGGACTTGTTTAGTCAAAAAAGGCAACAGATCAATTTGTTCTTGTTGAGTTAAAATCTGGAATAAATCAGCGCGATCTTCTGAGGGCATTTGCTCAAATAATCGAGCAAAGCGCTTCATACTCAACTGCTGAAAAATGGAAAGTTGTTTTACCAAAGGAAAGGCCGCAAATATTTCAGCTTGATGTTCCAATGGAAATTCCCTCAAAATGACAAATAATTCTTTGGTATCCATCAAAGACAACGCCTCACTCACATCGATAATAGGCATCTTCTTTAATACAGGAAGCATTTTAATCATTTGATCTAAACCTTGAAAATCTGCTGCTATTTTATGCAAATTACTGCGCTCATACTTCATTGTTCTCATGACATTCCACTTTTAAAGATTAATAGGTAATTAATTCCCAAGAAACTTCTGACACGCCAAATTCCAAAGAAACTTTTTGTGTAATCTGTTCTAAAATATCGTCTTTACGTCCGATGCAGTACACCTCAAACTTGAGGTATGAAAAAGCGGGATTTCCATTATCCGAACTTTTTAACGAACGCATTTGCAATTCTTTTTGCGCTTTGAGGTGTTTGAGCACCATAACACGTATATCATTTTCTACTTGTTCTTTACATCCTACAATGATCTCATAAAACACTTCTGCTGAATCACTTTCTGTCTCGAAAGACATTTTATTCATCAAACTACCTATTGGGCGCAACAGCAAGTGAGCAGAAACAATTAATACCGTCATTACAAGGGCCTCTTTCCACAACCCTACTCCACACATAGAGCCAACTGAAGCTGAGCACCAAATAGTCGCTGCGGTATTCAACCCACGGATGCTAAATCCATCCTTCATAATCACTCCCGCTCCTAGGAAACCAATTCCACTTACAACATAAGAAGCTACACGTCCTACTGCAGTTCCGCCTATTTGATAAGACATCAATACAAATCCAGCTGCTCCAATACACACCAAGGTATTGGTTCTCAACCCTGCACTTTTTTGTCTTACTTGACGCTCAGCGCCAATTAATGCTCCTAAAATAAAAGCAAGTAATAATCTTGAAATAAATACTGTAATTGCCATAACTTCATTTTTTTCTCCTACATTCTGAATACTTCTTCGTTATAAACAATTAGCAGGAGGATTAACATTCTTTAGTTAAAAAGGATTCTGTGTCCATCATTTATTTTTTTTGATGGGACAAAAGTAGAAGTTACAAGCACTGGAGGCTATTAGAAAGCCTTTAGAAAAAAATTAGAATTCTATTAGAAAAAAAAAGCGCTTGCAAAATTGCAAGCGCTTTTTTTATAATCGAATGGTAAACGTCGTTCCTTCTCCTACTTTAGATACGACCTGTAGTCTACCTTTATGCAGGTTGATAATCTTATTGGTCAATGGAAGTCCAATGCCATTCCCTTCCTTATAAGTTTGATTTTTTCCGCGATAGAAAGGGATAAAAATAGAATCCAAATCTTCTTCTGCAATTCCAATTCCCTTGTCGATCACCTCAATAACCAATCGATAATCACGGTAAGAAATTTGAATTGTACAGGCTTTATTTTCCGAAAATTTACAAGCATTTTCCAAGAGATTGACTAAAGCTACCTCCAATAAATACGGATTGGCCTTGACAATCATCATCTCCTCATTGGTTACGGATTCATCAACTACGAAATTGAATTTATACGAGGCGTCCATTTTTTGCAATTTCTGACAGGCATCAATAATCACCTCATCTACGCGAATAGATTTAAATACAATTTCCGTTGGATCATAACTCGCTTTGGCAAAATCCAACAAGCTATTAGATAAACGCACAATTTTTTGGGAATCGTTGAGTGCATTTTCAAGGGTTTGAATATAGTAAGCTTGGTCTTGTTCTTTACTTAGGGCCAATTGCAATTCTGCAATAATAGCCGCCAAAGGCGTTCTCAACTCATGGGATATATTGGAAACAAATTGTTTTTGCGAATCGAAAGAGTTTTCTAGACGATTGAGCATTTCATTAAAGGTATCCGCTAAAGCTCCAAGTTCATCTTTATTTTTTTCTGTACTAATACGCAAATCTAAATTAGTAGCCGTAATTTTATTTACCTCATTATTCATTTTGGTAATGGGTAACAGCACTTTATCAGCAAAAAACAGTCCTACAAAATAGATGACTAGCAGCGAAATCACCACTAATACGACAATGGTTACAAAGAGATTTTGCAGCTTAGTATAACCATATTCATCGTAAGCTGTTGCTGTGATCACATAGTCTTGATCAGCAAAGGTATAGGTAACCCCAATCACTTGCCAATCTTCTTGTGTATAGTGTAAACTTCCCTTGGCAATAATGGACTGAATCATTTCTTTTGTTTCCTTTACTCGGTCAATTTCTACTGCATCGTGATACAGCAAATTAAATCCATAATCGTAAACCGCTACTTCTACTTCGTTGATAATTTCGCTATTGTTGAGGTAAATTTTGTGTAAGGTTGTCGGTTTAACTTGAGCCTCTAAAAACAACTTAGCCTTGGTAATGGCTTCTTTTTCTAATTCTTCATAAAATTCAACTTCTCTGCTTTTGGAAGAGGACCAATAGATCACACTGGCAAACACCAATAAAATAGAGGCAACCAGCAAGGTAAACAGCAGGGTAAGTCTCGTTTTAATTCTCATTATTCTTCAATATGAAGCCCATTCCTGATTTGGTATGGATCAGCTTGTTATGGACATCTAACTCTATTTTTTTTCTCAAATAATTGATATATACATCAATAAAATTCGTTCCTGTGTCGAAATGCGTATCCCAAACCTTTTCAGAAATCTCTGCCCGTGATAAGACGCGTTCTGGATTTTCCATCATATACTGCATCAGATTAAATTCTTTCGGAGTAAGGTGTATCTCTTGTCCTGCGCGTTTGAACTTCTTCTGATTCAAATCAATTTCTAAATCGGCATATTTTAAAGTAGCGCTATTGGTTTCTTTTGCATGTTCAAAGCGTTTGAGTAGTGCTCGAATACGAACATAGAGTTCTCTTAATTCAAAGGGTTTAACTAAATAATCATCTGCGCCTGCATCAAATCCTTCCACTTTATCATCTGTCGTTCCCAAAGCGGTCAGCATAATAATAGGGGTATTAGGCAAGGTTTGTTTGAGTTCTTTACACAAATCAATCCCGTTAATTTTGGGCAGAATAACATCCGTAATAATTAACTGGTACTTTTTCTGTAGGGCTAATTTCTTTCCCATATACCCATCATAGGCAACATCTACCGTAAAGTTTTGATCTTGTAAGCTCCGTTGAAGCAATTCAGCAACGCGAATATCGTCTTCTATTACTAATATTTGACTCAAAAGATTATCCATTTTAATTAATCTTGAGCAAGATAAGTCTTTTTTGGAAAAACAGAGGTTATTTATCCTGTAAAACAACCTCTACTTCCCTTTTCCCCCTACCTTAGTTTACTAAAAAAGCAGTTCAGAAACGACAATTTCCGTGATGTATCGCTTCTTATTTTCTTTATCCTCATAGGAGCGATTGACTAATTTTCCTTCAATCGCGACCTCTTTACCTTTAACCACATACTTCTCGGCAATATTGGCTAATTTTCCCCATACCACAACATTGTGCCATTGCACATGTTCGACTTTCTCCCCTTTATCGTTGAAATAAAATTCATTAATTGCAATAGAGAATGTAGCTCTTTTTTTTTCTGATCCAAAAACAATAATTTCTGCATCTTGTCCTGCTCGTCCGATTAATTGAACGCGATTTCGTAATGAACTCATAATATACCTGCCTTTTAAATTAAAAATAAACTAGTGATGTTTTTAGCAAAAAATGCACCAAATACGAAGATCAACCGGCTTTTACCTTCTAAAATATTTACTTATTAGAAGTTTTATTTGTAATTTGCAATAAAAAATTCATGGATACTACAATTAACAAGATTGAACTTCGCAATCTTCAATTGGATGACTATTTAGAGCTTAAAAATTCAATGCTAGAGTCCTATACGGGAATGGAAGATCCGTATTGGGATAAAAGTGAAATAGAAAACTTACTGAGTATTTTCCCTGAAGGACAATTAGTCGTTTTAGTTGACGACATTGTCGTAGGATCTGCACTTTCTATTATCATCGATGAAAAGAAAGCAATGTCCACGCATAATTATGATCAGATTACGGGTCACTCTTCCTTTAGTACGCACAATCCAGAAGGAAACGTCTTATACGGAATTGACGTTTTTATTCACCCAAAATACAGAGGTTTGCGATTAGGTCGCCGTTTATACGATGCACGTAAAGAATTGTGTGAACAACTCAATCTAAAATCCATTGTATTTGCAGGGAGAATCCCCAAATACGCTAAATATGCCAGCGAACTTACGCCAAAGCAATACTTAGAAAAAGTAAGAGCCAAAGAGATTAACGACCCTGTGATGTCTTTTCAAATGTCGAATGACTTCCACATGGTTCGCCTAATGCGCAACTATTTAGATGGAGATAAAGAATCCAAAGATTATGCTGTTTTACTGGAGTGGAACAATATCTACTATGAAAAAGATGTGCAGTTGATCAACACCAAAAAAAGTGTAGTACGCTTGGGGTTAATTCAATGGCAGATGCGTCCGTTCAACGATCTGGAAGAATTCTTTGATCAAGCGGAATTCTTCATCAATGCCGTGTCCGACTATGAAAGTGACTTCGCCATGTTTCCTGAGCTATTTACCGCTCCTTTAATGGCCGCGTACAACCACTTATCAGAGGCTGACTCTATTCGTGAACTCGCTCGTTATACTACACCAATCCGCAAGCGATTCCAAGAATTTGCAATCTCTTACAACATCAATATTATTTCGGGTAGTATGCCCTATCTGATTGATGGGACGCTATACAATGTTGGGTTTCTATGTAAACGAGACGGTACATACGAAATGTATTCTAAAATACACATTACACCTAATGAAGTACACTACTGGGGGATGCAGGGAGGATCAGCCATTCGAACGTTTGATACCGACTGTGGAAAAATTGGAATTATTGTATGCTATGATGTGGAATTCCCAGAATTGCCTCGTTTATTAGCCGAAGAAGGCATGGAAATCCTATTTGTACCTTTTTTAACGGATACGCAAAATGGATATACACGTGTACGGAACTGTGCCGCTGCCCGTGCCATTGAAAACGAATGTTATGTCGCTATTGCCGGATGTGTTGGAAACTTACCAAAAGTAAACAACATGGATATTCAGTTTGCTCAAGCGGCAGTATTCACTCCTTCAGACTTTGCCTTCCCAACCAATGGGGTAAAAGCAGAAGCGACTCCCAATACTGAAATGACCTTAATCGTCGATGTGAATTTAGACCTATTAAAAGAACTACACGAACATGGTAGCGTTCGTATCATGAAAGATCGACGCCTAGATTTATACGATTTACAAAAAAGAAACCATTCCAAATAAAAGAAAAAAGCTTGAACTCCCATTCAAGCTTTTTTTTATTGCTCAAATTGTCCTAATTATTAGCATATTTCGGATTTTAAAACTGATAAAATAAAGAGATATTTGTTGGACAGTTGACGGTTGACAGTTTACAGGCTGGGTGTGTAACAAACCGAAACGCAGTGATATAAACCGTGCAAAGTGCAAAGTGCAAACAGCAAACAGCAAAGAGCAAAGAGCAACAAACAAAAAAACTGTTTTTCGGCTTTCGGCTTTTGGTTCATTCCATCTAGTTGAAAAAGAAGATTCTCTTATGATGAAAAAATATCACAAAGAACAAACAACAAATCGAAGATTCATTGAACATCAAAATAAAATATAAACTAAGTGAGATAAAGAGCAAAAAAATGAAAGACCAATCCACCCTAAACTATACTCGTATTGCCCAAGCGATTGAGTACATTCAGACCCATTTTAAACAACAACCGCGTTTAGAAGAAGTCGCTAGTGCCTTACATTTAAGTCCGGCGCATTTTCAGCGATTATTTACGGAATGGGCAGGTACAAGTCCGAAGAAGTTCTTGCAATTTACCAGTATCGCTCATGCTAAATGGCTTTTAAAAGAAAAACAAGTTTCGCTCTTTGATGCTACTTTTGAAACAGGCTTATCGAGTACGAGTCGGCTACACGATTTGTTTATTACCTTAGAAGGGATGACACCTGCTGAGTATCAAAATGGCGGTGAGCAACTCACCATCAATTACAGCTTCGCACCAAGTATTTTTGGTTCTCTATTCATTGCTTCTACATCCAAAGGGATTTGCCATCTTGTATTTACTGAAAACGAAGACGAGGCACTACAAAATTTACGAGCCAAGTTTCCAAAGGCAAAATTCCAAGCGGCAATGGACCTACAACAGGCCCAGGCCTTACAAATCTTTCAGCGCGACACCCCAGATTTAAATCAAATCAAATTACACCTAAAAGGCACGGAATTTCAGCTCAAAGTTTGGCAGAGTTTGCTCACCATTCCGATGGGTGCTTTAACTACCTATGGCGCCATTGCCACACAGATTGAAAACCCTAAAGCTTCACGAGCAGTTGGAACCGCCATTGGCAGCAATCCTGTTGCTTTTTTAATTCCCTGTCATCGCGTGATACAATCCTCAGGAGTACTCGGCAACTATATGTGGGGAGCCACGCGTAAAAAAGTCATAATAGGATGGGAAGGCGCACAAGTGTACAACGAAATAGAACCAGAAAATGGACTTATTTAATACACTGGATCCTACACAATACAATTTCCTCCCATATGATGGGACGGTGAATTGTTATGGCTATCTGCTACACACTGAAGAAGCTGCTTTTTACTTTGACCATTTACTACACCACATCGAATGGAAAAATGACGAAGCGGTGATATTTGGCAAACGCGTAATTACCAAACGCAAAGTGGCTTGGTATGGATCCAAGCCTTTCCAATACACCTACTCCAATGTAACCAAACTCGCTTTACCTTGGACGCCAGAATTGCTTGCCTTAAAAGACCGCATTGAAAAAACAACGGGCGAAACCTATAATTCCTGCCTGTTAAATCTATATCATGATGGCAGTGAAGGGATGGCTTGGCACAGTGATGGTGAAAAAGATTTAAAGAAAAATGGCGCAATTGCTTCCTTGAGTTTAGGAGCTACGCGAAAATTCATGTTTAAGCACAAAACTACACAAGAAAAAGTAACTTTTATACTAGAAAGTGGACACTTATTGGTCATGAAAGACGAAACACAAACGTTTTGGATTCATCGTTTACCCCCGACAAAAGTCGTTCACCATCCACGTATCAACCTGACATTTAGAACCATAGAGAAATAAAAAACAGCCCCCAACCTAGAGAGCTGTTTTAAACTAAAAACATAATAACTAACTCAATTATTCTCGCAAGTAAGAATAATCAAACCAATAAACAACTATAGGGTTATTGTTACAACATCGAAGTTGGACAAACAAAAGCTGTTTTATCCAAACTAGTACAAGGCGCTAGAGCTTGAAATCCCCCAACGACATCTACTACTTTTAAAAAGCCATTGGCACGTAATATTGAAGCGGCAATCATACTGCGATAGCCCCCTGCACAAAACACCACATGGGTTTTTTCTTTATCTAGTGTGCGTAATTTTTCTTCTAATATATTAAGCGAAATAAAGGCGGAATCCACTAAATGTTCCGATCGGTATTCATTTTCCTTTCGCACGTCTAACAGGGTTGCATGTTCACTTTCGATATAAGCATCAAATTGATGCGCTTCTAAACGCGGAATCGTATGCAAGGGGCGATTTGCTTTTTTCCACGTTTCCACTCCACCTGCTAAAAAGCCAACGGTATGGTCGTAGCCTACACGAGATAAGCGAATCATACTTTCTTCTTCCTTACCTACTTCGGTAATCAAAAGAATGGGCTGTTGAATATCTTTAATCAACTCACCTACCCAAACGGCAAAGGGTCCACTTAAACCAATATTAATACTCTTTGGAATAAAACCTGTTGCAAAATCTTGAGGAGTGCGTGTATCAAGTACCAATACCTCTCCTGTATCCAACATTTTATCAAACATGGCTAAGGTTAACGGTTTATACGCGCGATCCAAAACCTCATCTAACTGCTCATATCCCCCTATGTTTAGCAAGACATTTTTTGGAAAATATTGAGGAGGGGTAGCCAGCCCAGTAAGCAACTCCTCGACAAATTCATCTTCCGTCATATCAGCACGTAGTGCATAATTGGTCTTCTTCTGATTGCCCAATGTATCTGTTGTTTCCTTGCTCATATTTTTACCACATGCACTTCCAGCTCCGTGATTTGGGTACACGATTAAATGATCGGGTAGTGGCATGATTTTGTGGCGTAGTGACTGATATAAATGCCTTGCTAATTTTTCTTGTGTTAATTCTGATTTGACAAGCTGCACCAAATCAGGACGTCCAACGTCGCCAATAAACAAGGTATCCCCAGTAATAATGGCTTGCGGTTCTCCTGCTTCGTCAAAGATCAAATAGGTGCAACTCTCCATAGTATGTCCTGGTGTATGCAATACTTGAACTTTAACACCTCCTACGTAAAAGATTTGATTGTCCGTGGCGATAATAGCCTCATAACTCGGCGAAGCAGTAGGCCCAAATACAATCTTGGCACCTGTTTTTTGCATTAAGTCCAAATGACCACTGACAAAGTCTGCGTGAAAATGAGTTTCAAAAACATAGTTAATCACAGCACCGTCTTTCGTTGCTCGATCCAAATAAGGTTGTACATCGCGCAAAGGATCAAATATCGCTGCTTCTCCATTACTTGACAGATAATATGCGGCATGTGCAATACACCCGGTATAAATTTGTTCAATTTTCATAATCAATCTTTTAAGTCAAGTAAAAGTAGCTCTTCTATACCGAGATAAAAATGACAATTATCATACAGATCTGCAATCTTTTATATTTATTTTAAGAATTAAAGCAGACATCTGCCCGATGCAATCCATTATTTTTTTGTAAATTGGGAAAAACTAACAATTATGAAGAATTACAAAATAGCTTCGCTTAAAAAGCTACAAGATGAGGGCAAAGACATTCATCGTTTGCCTTTTTCAATTCGTATTCTATTGGAGAACGTATTGCGAAATCACGACGGATTTGCCATTACAGATGAGCATATCGATACGTTAGTCAATTGGCAACCTCAACCTACA
>JASLHL010000070.1 GCA_030152225.1 Flavobacterium sp.
TCTCTTTAACTCTTTGTGCAAGTCAATTTCAATTGATTTCATTATTTTTGTATGGTATTTTACATAAATTTGCAGTACCTAAAGATAAACATTTTCTTTGGTGCAATCCTAATATTTAACATTCTCGTCATTTTGAATACATCTACAACTATATTACAACGCGCAAAACAGACTTTACTATCTGAAAGTGAAAGCATTAAAAAGCTAATTGATTACTTAACTGAAGACTTCACGGTGGCTGTACAAACCCTTTTGGCTTGTAGAGGTCGTGTCGTTGTTACAGGGATTGGAAAAAGTGCGTTAATCGGAAGCAAAATTGTCGCTACCTTCAACTCTACTGGAACACCTGCACTTTTTATGCATGCATCTGAAGCTGTTCACGGCGATTTAGGGTTGCTTCAACCCGATGATTGTGTTATTTGTATCTCTAATAGCGGAAATAGCCCCGAGATCAAAGTACTAACTCCTTTACTCAAGCGTTTTGGCAATACCCTTATTGCTATAACTGCGAATGAAAATTCGTTTCTCGGCAAAAATGCAGATTGTGTTTTACTGTCAAAAGTAGATCGCGAATCAGATCCAAACAATTTAGCACCAATGGACAGTACAACGGCTCAATTAGTTTTAGGCGATGCTTTAGCCGCATGCTTAATTGAATGTAGAAATTTCACAGCCAATGATTTTGCCCTATATCACCCAGGAGGTGCTTTAGGTAAAAAATTACTCTTGTTGGTACAGGATATCCTCAACAGTGAAAATAAACCCATGGTAGCTCCTGATTCATCGATCAAGGATGTTATTGTAGAAATTTCTCAAAAACGCCTAGGCGTAACAGCTGTAATTGATAATAATATCTTAATTGGCATAATTACAGATGGCGATTTACGTAGAATGTTACAAAATAATACTAGCTTTGAAGCCATTCAAGCAAAAGATATTATGAGTATTCATCCCAAAACGATTGAATCCGATCAGTTGGTTTCTAAGGCATTATCGATACTAGAAGACAATTCGATTACCCAATTAATCGTTACTACACAGGGGGAATACCAAGGTATCATTCATTTACACGACATTTTAAAAGAAGGAATAGTATAACAAATGGCAAAACAGAAAAACTCAGAAAAGGCAATGTCCTTTTTAGACCATTTAGAAGAATTGAGATGGCTTTTAATCCGCGCTTCTGTCTTTATTTTAGGAGGTGGTATCATCGCATTCTTTTTTAGAGATTTCATTTTTAACAAAATAATTTTCGGTCCTAAAAACAGTGATTTTGTAACGTATCAATTCTTTTGTAAAATCGCGCAATACTTTAATTTTGACGATAGTTTTTGTCAACAAGAACTTCCGTTTGAAATTCAAAACAGAACCATGGACGGTCAATTTTCTGTCATGATGTGGACGTGTATAACTGCCGGTTTTATCATTTCAGTGCCCTTTATATTATGGGAAATTTGGAAATTTATCAGTCCAGCACTATACAAAAAAGAGAAAAAATACGCGAAGCTTTTTATTGTAGTTTCCTCTTTCTTATTCTTTTTAGGGGTGTTATTTGGTTACTATGTTATTACTCCGCTATCCATCAATTTCTTAGTTAACTTACAGGTTAGTGATGTGGTAAAGAATGACATTGATATCAACTCATATATTGGATTAGTCAAAACCACTTCAATCGCTTGTGGTCTAATTTTCGAGCTACCCATCATCATGTATTTTTTATCTGTATTAGGATTGGTGACTCCACAATTCTTGAGAGAATACAGAAAATACGCCATTGTATTAATTTTAATTCTGGCCGCTATTATTACCCCTCCGGATGTGATTAGCCAGATTATAGTATCCATTCCCTTATTAATTCTGTATGAAATTAGTATTTATATCTCTAAATTTGTTCAGAAGAACCCTAAAACAGAAGTTTTAGTACAAAACAAAAAGGACTAGTCATGAAATTAAGAGCAGACAATATTGTCAAGATATACAAGAAGAGAAAAGTCGTAAAAGGTGTTTCTGTTGAAGTAAATCAAGGAGAGATTGTGGGGTTATTAGGCCCTAATGGAGCGGGAAAAACAACTTCATTTTACATGATTGTTGGGTTGGTAAAACCTAACTTAGGCCATATTTATTTAGACAATATGGACATCACCAATTTCCCTATGTATAAACGTGGACAACACGGCATTGGTTATCTAGCGCAAGAGCCTTCCGTATTTAGAAAACTTAGTATTGAAGACAATATTTTAAGTGTACTGCAACTGACCAAGCTTTCTAAACAAGAACAAGTAGCGAAAATGGAATCGCTAATTGCCGAATTCAACCTAGAACACATTCGCACCAATCGTGGAGATTTACTATCAGGGGGGGAACGTCGAAGAACAGAAATTGCCCGTGCCTTGGCAACGGATCCGAAATTTATTTTACTCGATGAACCTTTTGCTGGAGTTGACCCTGTTGCTGTTGAGGATATTCAACGTATTGTAGCCAAATTAAAAAATAAAAATATTGGTATTTTAATTACCGACCACAATGTACAAGAAACACTCGCTATCACAGACAAAACCTACTTAATGTTTGAAGGAGGTATTTTGAAAGCAGGAATTCCAGAAGAACTTGCCGAAGATGAGATGGTAAGAAAAGTATATTTAGGTCAAAACTTCGAATTACGTAAAAAGAAATTAGATTTTGATTAGAATAAAGATTAAAAAACTAATAGTAGTAGCCTTTTGCTTTTATTTGTAAAATATTGCTACTTTTACTTTTATTCAACTTAACAAAGTTCTATTTTTGCAAAAAAATTAACAATGAAATTAAGAAGCTTATTTGTAGTATTACTTATTTCTACTACTGTTTTTTTCACTTCTTGTGCCTCAAGAGAATCGATGGTTTACTATCAAAATATAGAGGATGTATTAGCCAAGAATAATACCGTAGATCGATTTGAAACGTATCTACAGCCTGACGATTTATTAATGATTATTGTTTCTGCTCAAGATAAAGAGGCGGCTGAACCATTCAATTTAATGAATACCATGCTTACCAATTTGAACAATCCTGCTGGTATGGGATCTGCTCAACAACAGCTTTACTTGGTAGACAATAAGGGTAACATCGAATTTCCTGTTTTGGGTACGATTAACATCAGTGGATTAACTAAAAAACAAGCCATTGATTATCTAACGGCAGAAATTAGCAAGTACATTGTTCGCCCTATCGTCAATATGCGTATCATGAACTACAAAATTACAGTGCAAGGAGAGGTAAATCGACCTGGGATTCATACCGTGGTAAGCGAGCGCTTAACATTATCAGATGCGATAGCTCTTTCTGGAGATTTAACTGTTTATGGAAAAAGAGATAATATTCTTGTCATCCGCGAAGTCGAAGGCAAACGCATCCCTTATCGTGTAGATATGACTAAAGCTGATTTTATGACGTCTCCTTACTACTATTTGAATCAAAATGATATTGTCTATGTTGAACCTAACAAAACGAAAGTAAATTCTTCTGTTGTTGGTCCTAACTTAACGGTGGGTATCTCGGCTTTATCTCTATTAATAACCATAATTTCGATTGCAACTAGATAAAAAAATGGAAGGAAATTTTGACAATAGCGAAAACGTTAGTGTAAATATTCGCGAAGAACTAGAGAAGTATCTCATCCACTGGAGATGGTTTGTTGTAAGTATATTTCTTACACTTATACTGGGGTTTATCTACCTTCGTTATACAGAAAAAACCTATAAGGTTAATACAACCATTGTAGTTAAAGACGAAAAAAGAGGTGGTGGTATTTCTACCGAACTCTCTGCATTTGCAGATTTAGGTTTATTATCAGGAGGAAAGAGTAATCTTGAAAACGAAACACAGATTTTGTCTTCTCGTACTTTGGCTGAAAGAACCGTACGTCGTTTGCAATTGAATATTTCTTATATCAATGAAGGCCGTTTAATCAATAGTGAGTTATACAACAACAGTCCAATAGATTTTAACTTTATTGAACGCGTTTTCGATTTTGACAACATTACGTATACCTTTTACGTAAAAGATATTACAGAAACTTCATTCACTCTGTTGGACCTAGAGAAGGTAAAGCTAGGAACATTTGAATACAACACGCCTATTGAAACCGTTTTAGGAAAATTAATTGTTACTCGAAATGCGCCAAAACCTGTAGCTACTTTACACAAATTAAAAATAGAAAAAGAGGAAGATAAAGAAGAGATTAACAACATTATCGTTGAAATACAATCTATCGAAAGAGTAACGGATTACTTTGTAAAAAACGTACAAATCGCACCTACAGATAAGTTTTCAAGTATCCTTGACTTATCTTTACTAAGTCCTACTCCCGCTAAAGCTATTGATTATTTGGATAATTTAGTTACCATCTACAATGATGGTGCTATTGCAGACAAGCGTTACATTTCAGAAAAGACATCTGAGTTTATTGATAGTCGCTTAAAACTTATTACAGATGAATTAAGTGATGTAGAAAAAACTGTAGAAGGCTATAAAGCTAGAAATAGCATTACGGATATTCCTACTGAATTAGGTCTATTCTTGCAGAATGCCAATGTATACGACAAACAAATCATTGAAAACGAAACAGAGTTAAAAGTAGTTTCGTCTTTAATTGAGTTCTTAAAAAACAGCAAGCAAAACGAGCTTCTACCCAATCTGATTTCATCTGACGCTAACGTAAATACGCAGATTAATCAGTACAATATGGTTGTTTTAGAACGTAATCGAATCAGCACAAGTTCTACTGACTTGAACCCAGCGGTAGTCAAATACGACGATCAAATTGCTGCGTTGAAAGCTTCGGTATCGGGAAGTTTAGTCCGTTTAGAAAGCTCTTTAAAAATTACCAAAAAAGAGTTAGAAAGTAAAGAAAATGAATTGCGTTCTAAATTATCTCAAGTTCCTAGACAAGAACGAGAATTTAGAATTATTGATAGACAACAAAAAGTAAAAGAGGCAATCTACCTTTACTTGTTCCAAAAAAGAGAAGAAACGGCTATTGCATTAGCAGCAACTGACCTTAACGCCAAAGTAATTGATACAGCACAAAGTTCAGAAAAACCAGTTTCGCCTAAAAAGATGATTGTTTTACTGGCAGCTCTTATTTTAGGAGGGTTAATTCCTTTTGTTGTGATATACTTACGTCTATTACTCGATACAAAAGTGAAGAATCGCATCGATATTGAAAATAATACGAATGTACCATTCTTAGGTGATATTCCGCATTCGGATGACAATGAGAACATCATCGATTTATCGAGTCGTTCAAGTTCGGCAGAAGCTTTGCGTATTATACGTACTAACCTAGAATTTATGCTAGGAAATGTACCAGAAGGAAAGGCAAAAACAATTTTCTTAACTTCTACTTTCCCTAAAGAAGGAAAAACATTTACCTCAGTAAATCTAGCTGCTACGATAGCACTCTCAGGAAAACGAACCCTTTTAATTGGTATGGACTTGCGTAATCCTCGATTAGATGATTACTTAACCTTACCATCAAAAGGAGTTTCTGATTACCTCTTGAGAAAAAATGTCGACATTGATCAATTTATTGTTAAAATTGATGGATATGAGAATCTTTTTGCCTTGCCTGCAGGAACAATTCCACCCAATCCAGCTGAATTATTAATGGGGGATGCAATAGGTAATATGTTTACGAAATTAAAGTCAGAGTACGATTATATTATTGTCGATACTGCTCCAGTTAGTTTGGTAACGGACACCCTATTAATCAGTAAGTTCTCTGATACATTCATTTATGTAACAAGAGCGAACTACTTAGATAAACGCATGTTAAAACTACCAACGGATTTACACCGTGAAGGTAAATTGAAAAACATGTCTATTATCCTAAATGACACCATTACAATGAAAGGATATGGAGGTTATGGTTACGGTTATGGCTACGGTTATGGTTATGGACATGATGTTCAACAAGATAATCGCCCGTGGTGGAAAAAACTATTAAACTTAAAATAACAAGATAAAACCCAAAGGGCTGACATAGGATTGTGTCAGCCCTTTTTTTTACCAATATTACTTTTTTAGTCTAACAAAAATAACAATAAAGCAATTTTACTTATGCATATTAGAAACTTAACAATTCTACTGTTATATCACTGAATTAGCACGTTTTTCTCAATGCTTATGATTATATTTGCTTGTATATTACAATGTTTTAGACTCAACACATACAACAATTATATTGTTATCATTTAAATCTAACAAAAATGACAAAGAATTCTAAAATCCTTTACACGTTTACAGACGAAGCTCCAATGTTAGCTACGTATTCTTTTTTACCGATGGTTCAGGCTTTTGCAAAAACAGCAGGTATTGATGTAGAAACAAGAGATATTTCGTTAGCTGGACGTATTTTAGCTAATTTTCCAGAATTTTTAAAAGACGAGCAAAGAATTGGTGACGCATTAGCTGAACTAGGAGAATTGGCAAAAAGTCCAGAAGCAAACATTATTAAATTACCGAATATTTCTGCTTCTATTCCACAATTAAACGCAGCTATTAAAGAACTACAAGCACATGGTTTTGCAGTTCCTAATTATCCTGCTGAACCTAAAAACGAGGAGGAAAAAATAATTAAAGCTACATACGCTAAAATTTTAGGATCTGCTGTAAATCCAGTATTACGCGAAGGTAACTCTGACCGTAGAGCGCCAAAAGCAGTGAAGAATTACGCAAAGAAACACCCACACAGTATGGGAGCTTGGGCAACTGACTCGCAAACGAGAGTGGCTTCAATGTCAGAAGGTGATTTTTATGGTTCTGAAAAATCAGTTACACTTGCAAAAGATGGAAAATTCAAAATTGAATTCATTGGTGCAGATGGTACAACAAAATTATTAAAAGACTATGCTTCCCTTTTACAAGGTGAAGTGATCGACTCTACTGTATTAAACTTAACTAAACTAAAAGCATTTGTTTCTGAATGTAAAGAAGAAGCAAAAGCGAAAAATATTCTTTTCTCTACACACTTAAAAGCAACCATGATGAAGGTTTCTGACCCTATCATTTTTGGAGCTGTTGTAGAAGGTTACTTTGCGGATGTTTACGCTAAATACGCTAGTGTATTTGCTGAATTAGGGATTAGTCCAAACAATGGTTTAGGTGATTTATACGCTAAAATTGCAGGACATCCTCAAGAAGCTGAGATTAAGGCAGCTATTGAAGCAGCAATCGAGCAAGGACCAGCAATTGCCATGGTTAACTCCGACAAAGGGATTACAAACTTACACGTACCTTCTGATGTGATTGTTGATGCTTCTATGCCAGCGATGATCCGTACGTCAGGACAAATGTGGAACAAAGCAGGTCAACAACAAGATACTTTAGCAATCATCCCAGATCGTTGTTATGCAGGTGTATATGAAACAGTAATCGAAGACTGCAAAGTGAACGGTGCTTACAACCCAACAACAATGGGATCAGTACCAAACGTAGGATTAATGGCTCAAAAAGCAGAAGAATACGGTTCACACGATAAAACTTTCCAAGCAGATGCTAAAGGAGTAATCCGCGTTTCTGATGAAAACAATACCGTTTTCTTTGAACAAGCAGTGGAAGCTGGAGATATTTTCAGAATGTGTCAGACGAAAGACGCTCCGATTCAAGACTGGGTTAAACTAGCAGTTAACCGTGCGCGTTTATCAGAAACACCAGCAATCTTCTGGTTAGATGAAAATAGAGCGCATGATAGAGAGTTAATCAAAAAAGTAAACGAATACTTAAAACAATACGATACTACTGGATTAGACATTCGCATCCTAAGTCCAATCGAAGCAACTAAAGTAACCGTTGAACGCATCCGTCAAGGATTAGATACAATTTCAGTAACAGGAAATGTATTGCGCGACTACTTAACCGATTTATTCCCTATCTTAGAAGTAGGTACTTCTGCAAAAATGCTTTCTATCGTTCCTTTGATGAACGGAGGAGGGTTATTTGAAACTGGTGCAGGTGGATCAGCTCCAAAGCACATCGAACAATTCATTGAAGAAGGTTATTTACGTTGGGACTCTTTAGGAGAATTCTTGGCATTAGGTGCTTCATTTGAACACTTAAGTCAAACACAAGATAACGCAAGTGCAATGGTATTAGCTGAAACTTTAGATGAAGCAACGGCTAAATTCTTAGACAATGACAAATCACCAGCTCGTCGTGTAGGCTCTATTGACAACCGCGGATCTCACTTCTACTTAGCTATGTATTGGGCTGAAGCACTAGCTGCTCAAACAAAAGATGCTGGGTTACAAGCTAAATTTGCTCCAATTGCCAAAGCAATGGCTGAGAATGAAGCGAAGATTAATGAAGAATTAATTGGCGCTCAAGGAAAGGCACAGCAAATTGGTGGGTACTATCAAACCAACCCTGAAGCTACTGCAAAAGCAATGCGTCCAAGTACTACCTTAAATACAATCATTGATTCTATTGCGTAATCCATACGCATAAGCATAAAAAAAGCCACTATTTTTTACTAGTGGCTTTTTTGTTTCCATAACTCAGGCAGGATGAGTACACCGAAGCCATTTTTCAGCCTATTAAAAGTACATTTTTTTCATTTAAAAACTATAATTGAAAAATATAATTAAAATAAATTGAAATTAAATTATTTTTAATTCATATATTTATATATAATTTTAAATTAAAAGTAAATAAAAACCTACTTATTATTTGAATTATATACATATAGTCCGTATCATATGAATTAAAAAACCAACCCCATGAAAAAAAATGTAAAAATTTTGATTGTAAGCCTCCTCCTCTTGAGCATTGGCTGCCAAAAAGAGGAGCAAGAGGAAGTGAGAAATTATGCTGAAGATGCTAGGATATTACAAGATTTTGTAACCATTGACACGCAAAATTTAGCCTACAATTTAAATCTAAATGCTAAAAGTGATTTATTGCGATTAATACCATCCAGCAGTGTGAATCAATTAGAAACAGTTTCAAATGAACATTTGGATCGGTTTAAGCACGAAATAAATGAGTTAAATTCCTTTATAAAAGATGAGATAAGAAACGGTGCTGCCTATGTTGAGATGAAGACAAATAGCAGTAGCTACTTCAAAGAACTAAATACGGACAGGATTCAGATTCGAAGCTCAAAAGAGAATGTTGCACACACAGATACAAAGCAACAAACTCTATCTCAAATGGGCAGTGTCTTTTTTTATAGAACTGGTGAAATTTCATCTCCTGATTATTTTATAGGAAAGGATCATATCGATTCACAGATTGATATTAATGGGCCAACGAGCAGTATTTCAGCGACGCTATTATGCAGCACAGGAACAAGTCCTCAAGGCTCAACAAGCAACCCTTCCTTACTAGTAATCACCTCGATGACGGGATTTTATTCTGGAAATTTCAATTGGATCAATACTCAATCGGGAGATAATGTTACTTGGGCTTTCCAGGGAAAACTCAACACTTCTGATTTTTCGGTATCCGGTTATGCCCGTCTTACAGATTAACACCTATCTATTGCTTCGATAAATAGCTAAATTGATCGCATCTTATTTCTACGTGTTGAAGATTATTTTTAAAAAAAAAGAACTGTTTTTCAACAGTTCTTTTTACTTTATTATTTCACTCCCAAATAATTACTTGGTGTGATTTGTTTTAACTCGGATTTAATGGCGTCACTTACCAATAAAGTATCGATAAAATTGTGAATAGAATCCCTGTTAATTACAGTATTCGTACGTGTCAAATCTTTTAATGCTTCATAAGGGTTTGGATACCCTTCTCTTCTTAAGATTGTTTGAATTGCTTCTGCTACTACTGCCCAGTTTTTATCTAAATCTTCGGCAAATTTATCTGCGTTTAACAGCAATTTATTCAATCCTTTCAACGTTGATTCAAAGGCAATAATCGTATGTCCCATTGGTACACCAATATTTCGCAATACCGTACTATCCGTTAAATCGCGTTGTAATCTCGACAGGGGAAGTTTAGCTGCTAAATGCTCAAAAATGGCATTGGCAATTCCTAAATTTCCTTCTGAATTTTCAAAATCAATTGGATTTACTTTATGTGGCATAGCTGAAGACCCTATCTCACCTGCTTTAATTTTCTGTTTGAAATAATCCATGGACACATACGTCCAAATATCGCGATCTAAGTCAATTAAAATGGTATTGATACGTTTTAAAGCATCGAAAAAGGCTGCAAAGTGATCGTAATGTTCGATTTGGGTTGTTGGGAAAGAATACTTTAACCCTAAACTCAGTTCAACGAAATCCTCTCCAAATTGCTTCCAATCATTTTGAGGATACGCTACATGATGCGCATTGAAGTTTCCTGTTGCACCACCGAACTTAGCGGCAAAAGGAACATTATTCAACAGGCGTAATTGTTCTTCCAAACGCTGTACAAACACGTTAATTTCCTTCCCTAAACGCGTTGGGGAAGCTGGTTGTCCATGTGTTCTTGCCAACATAGGAACATCGCTCCATTCTTGACCTAATTCCTTTAGTTTGTTTACTACAGCTAAAAACAAAGGCATATACACTTCGTGGAATGCTTCTTTCGTCAATAATGGAATAGACGTATTATTGATATCTTGAGAGGTCAATCCAAAATGAATGAACTCTTTGTACTGTTCTAATCCCAAACGGTCAAAAGCATCCTTGATAAAATACTCCACCGCTTTAACATCGTGATTGGTTGTCTTTTCTTTTTCTTTAATCCAAAGTGCATCTTCGGACGTAAAATCTTTGTATAATTTTCGCAATTCTGGAAATAAAGTTGGAGAAATACCACTCAGTTGTGGTAGATTATATTCGCATAGTGCAATAAAATATTCCACTTCAACCAAAACTCTGTATTTGATTAGCGCTTCTTCTGAGAAATACTGTGCTAATGATTGGGTTTTACCTCTATATCGACCGTCAATTGGCGATATAGCATTAAGTTCTGTAAGCATCATTTAGATTGTGTTGTTAAGAAACAAAGATAATATTTTTTTTATTTTTTGGCTTTTGGCTTTTGACTTTTGGCGCAGTCTGTCAACTGTCAACTATATCGCTTTCGACCATTCTTTAATTGCGTCTTTATTCATTTTTACATAGTCGAGGTTATTCGCTTTTTCAGCTAAATCCAGTGCTATTTTTGCTGTAGCTACTGCTCCTACTTTGTCCCCTGCTTTGGCTTGGATTTGCGATTTTAATCGAACAAAATAGTAAGGAACACGTTCACCTGATTTATCAATGGCGCTATTAATCCAAGATAATGCTTTAGATAAATCTTTACCTGTCAAATAGAAGTACTCTGCTGCTGCGTAGTAATCCACGACTTTAGGCCCTTCAAATGTCTCAGTAATACTTTCCATTGCCAAGTGATCTGTAGGTACTTTAAAACGCACAGGAACAAGGGTTCTTTCCCACATAATTTCCAAATCAGCATAATCAATATTTACATTGTTAATAGCCATGGTAAAGGTTTCAAACTTGCGGTCTAGGTTTTGTACTTTCACTTTGGTAGACAGGGCAATATTTGCCTCGTTCCATTTTTCTGGTAATCCCCAGTTGTTGGTCTCTTTATAGAAAATTACTTCCCACTCCTCTACTTTGGGAATGGTATAGATGGCATAGGATCCTTTTTTCAGTACTTTACCGTCAATTTCAACGTCATTGTTAAACGTTACTACCGTATTCATATTTGCTCCAGTACGCCATAATCTTCCATAGGGTACTAAGTCACCAAATACCAAACGTCCGCGCATATTAGGTCTTGAATAGTCTATCTTGACATCAGTCAACCCAACTACTTGGTGTATTTCAGACTTTGTACTCGTTGGAGGTGTCTGCACCTGTGCCTCTGCACTTGATAGTGCAAACACAGCTAAACTTGTAACAATAAACTTTCGTATCATTTTTAGATGTATTAAATAGTCAACTATACTTTTTTTCAAGCATACAATGTATCAATTAATCGCCTGATAATGTCTTAAAATAAACAAAAAAAAGCGATTGAAATTTCAATCGCTTTTTTATATGGTTTGGATTATTTTCCTTTTTGGATACCGCCATCCAACCAAGCTTTGTACTCTTCTACATCTGGTGTATAGCCTACAGGCTCAGACAAACGTTGTCCATCTGCATCTAATACGATATAGTAAGGCTGGGCATTGGCATGGTAGTTTTTCATTTGAAAATCGCTCCATTTATTTCCAATTGTCTTGATTTTTTTACCCGTTGTTTCCGAAATATACTGTTCGTTTTCAGGTAATTCTTTTTTGTCATCGACATATAGAGAAATCAAAACTACTTCATTTTTCAATAGTGATAAAATAGCAGGATCTGACCACACATAATCTTCCATTTTACGACAGTTTACACAAGCAAATCCGGTAAAGTCAAGTAAAACGGGTTTATTCACTGATTTAGCATAGGCCATTCCCTGTTCATAATCAGTAAAGGCTACAATATCATGTGCGCCGTATTTTGCTCCTTCAGGCAATATTTCCGCAGTAGAACTGCCACCGCCATTTCCTTTACCCCCTACACCGTAAGGGCTTTCGGAATATGTCATTGGAGGAGGGAATCCAGAAATAATTTTCAATGGTGCTCCCCATAAACCTGGAACTAAATAAATGGTAAATGTCGTTACAAACAACGCCATAAACAGACGTCCTACAGATATACTATCCATTGGGCTATCGTGTGGTAACCTGATTTTTCCAAATAAGTATAAGGCCCAAGCTCCGAAGATTGTAATCCAAATCGCTAAGAATACTTCTCTTTCTAACCAGTGTGCTTGCAATACAAGATCGGCATTAGATAAGAATTTAAAGGCTAAGGCTAACTCTAGGAATCCCAATGACACCTTTACTGTATTTAACCATCCGCCAGAACGTGGCATTGAATTTAACCAGCCTGGGAACATAGCAAATAACATAAATGGAAGTGCTAAGGCCAACGAGAATCCCAACATTCCAACAATAGGTGCAATTCCACCTTTTGAAGCTGCTTCTACTAGTAGTGTACCTACAATAGGTCCTGTACAAGAAAAAGAGACAATAGCAAGAGCTAATGCCATAAACAAAATTCCAATTATTCCCCCTCGATCTGCTTGTGAATCTACTTTATTCGCCCATGAATTGGGTAGCATAATCTCAAATGCCCCCAAGAAAGACGTTGCAAAAACAACCAATAACAAGAAGAATATAATATTGAAATATACGTTCGTTGACAGTGCGTTGAGTGAATCTGCACCAAAAATTGCCGTTACAATTGTTCCCAGTACCACATAAATTAAGATAATGGATAAGCCGTAAATAATAGCATTTTTAATTCCTTTGGCACGTGTTTTACTCTGTTTGGTAAAAAAGCTCACTGTCATTGGAATCATTGGAAACACACAAGGGGTCAATAAAGCCGCAAATCCAGAGAAAAAAGCTAAGATAAAGATGGTAAACAACCCTCTTTTCTCTTCTGTTTTAGGTGCTTTTTCTGTCGAATCATTGGTTTGATCTGCGTCGCTTTTTGCAGCGGCAGCTTTCGTTTCATACGCTTCGAAGTTATCTACTTCAGTAACTTGTAAAGTTTTTAAATCATATACAAACAAATTACTTTGGCTGATACAAACGTCTAAACAAACCTGATATCCCAATTCTACTTGAATATTAGGCGTATCCGCATTCGTTAATTTAATGTCTTGTACCAGTTGAACAGGTCCTACAAAATAGGTTTCATCCACTTCAAAGATGTCGTTATAAACGGTTTTGGTTTGGCTTTCTTTTGCATCACCGACTAGTTCATAATTTCCTTCGATGTTGTTATATAAAAATTCAGTTGGCAGGGGTCCTCCATCAGCTGTATATTGGGAGTACATGTGCCACCCATCTTCGATAATACCATTCCATGTGATGGTATATTCGGTATCGGATTTCTTCTCAATTTTTGTGGTCCACTTCGCAGGATTTTCCATCATCTGCGCTTGAACACTAAAAATAGACACAAAGAAAAATAGCAAATAAGCTAATTTTTTCATACGGTTAATTTAATTTTTAAAACATTAGTAGTTGTATTTCTTACTTTAAATCGTTCATCCATTCGACTTCCAATAATCCATACAATGGTTTCACCAGAGCATAACACCCATAGATTTTCTCTTTCTATTTGGGTCATTTTCTCATCTTTTACATATTTCGAGATCCGCTTTGTTCCCTTCATCCCAAAAGGTACAAAATAATCTCCTTTTTTGGGTCTGCGAATAAGCAGTGGAAACTGCAATTTATCTCGATCGAGATACGCACATAACGGATCCGTTGTCAGTTCAATTTTAGTTCTTTCATAATTTTTTGTTGTTAAGTGTATTGGTTGTTTAATGGTTTGGTTCTCTTGTACGTAATACGAATCTTCTACTAGCTCAACCACTTTACTTTTTGATCGCAACAAGAGGTAGCCTCTATCTTTAATCAAGCAATAGTGTTCTGCTAGAATTTTCTTTCCTGTTTCTGCTTGGACCAAATCAGCGATATCGCTCCAAGCTTTAAAACCGTAAGGTTCGAGCCATTTGTACAAATAAGCTTTAGGCAAAGACAATTCACTTAATTCTTTTAATGGGAATAACATATCATCCCCTTGTTTAATCACCACCTTTTCAAACATCATCGCACTCGCATCTTCACTCATCTGATGTGTTTCTTTCAAATAGGTTATTGTTTGTTGAAACGACTGATCCAATTGGTGGTTAATTTCCTTAAAAACAGGCAAGATATTTTTTCTTATCTTATTTCGCAAATATTTTGTTTGCGCATTTGTATAATCTTCACGCCAAACCAGTTGATTTACTTGGGCATATTGTTCAATTTCCTCTCGTGTAAACGCTAGTAAGGGCCGCCGAATATAGTCAAAACGCTCAGGTATCCCCAATAATCCTTCAATTCCGGTTCCCCTAGAAAAATTAATAAAAAAAGTTTCCATTGAATCATCCAAGTGATGTGCTGTCAGTAAAAATTTATACTTTTCACTTGTTATAAGTTCTTCAAACCACTGATACCGTTGTTCTCTTGCTGCTACTTGAATGGATACTTTCTGTTCCGTTGCGTAGTGTTGGGTATCAAATTCTTGCACGAAAGCAGGTACATCTAACTGTGCACACAGGAATTCAACGAATTGTTGATCCAAATTACTGTCTTGTTCTCGCAAGTGAAAATTACAATGGGCTGCAGCAATATCTAGCCCTATACGATGACATAAATGCAGTAAAACGACGCTATCAACTCCACCGCTGACAGCGATTAAAAGTGGGTGCTGGGTTAATTCAGCAAAATTTGATTCAATGTGTTTTTTAAACTTTTTTTCCATGGGTACCTCAACATAGCTAAACCAAAATAGGGTCTAAAAAAGAACTTTTATCCACAATAATTTAGCAAGGTTCAAAAATACCTATTTTTTCACGAAAAACGTGTACAATACATTCATTTCTGTGCATAAAAAAACCACAAATTTGAATTTGTGGTTTTTATCTTATTCTAACTCAAGAGCGGAATTTTGGGAATAGGTTCTCCATTTTTCAATGCAAGCCACCATATCTTGAGGAACTTCGGAGTCAAAGCGAACATATTCTTTTGTAATGGGATGTTCAAAACCTAGCGTTTTAGCGTGTAGCGCTTGTCTTGGCAAGAGCTGAAAACAATTTTCGACAAACTGTTTGTACTTGGTAAAGGTTGTTCCTTTTAGGATTAAATGTCCTCCATAACGTTCATCGTTAAAAAGGGTATGACCAATGTATTTCATGTGTACACGAATCTGATGGGTACGCCCTGTTTCTAATCGACAAGAAACTAAAGTGACATAACCAAAACGCTCCAAAACCTTGTAATGCGTAACGGCCCATTTTCCTTTTTCTTCATCGTCAAAAGCAGCCATTTGCATGCGATCTTTGACATGTCTACCGATATAGCTTTCAATTGTTCCTTGATCTTCCACCACATTACCCCATACCAAAGCAATATATTCTCTTTCTGTTGTTTTTTCGGCAAATTGGCGTTGCAATTCTGTCATCGCCCATTCTGTTTTTGCTATAACAAGTAGCCCACTCGTATCTTTATCGATGCGGTGTACCAATCCTGGGCGTTCACTACTGTTTAAAGGTAAATTATCAAAGTGATAGGCCAATGCATTAACCAAGGTTCCCGTGTAATTTCCATGTCCTGGATGTACGACCAAACCTGGTTCTTTATTCACCACCAACAAGGCATCATCTTCATAGACAATATTCAGCGGAATATTTTCTGGAACAATAATATTTTCAAATGGCGGTTGTTTCATCAATACACGCACAACATCCAACGCTTTTACTTTGTGGTTGGATTTTACGGCTACATCATTAACAAAAATATTTCCATTTGATGCGGCCTGTTGAATCTTATTGCGCGTGGCATTTTCAACTAAGTTCATCAAAAATTTATCTACGCGTAAAGGCGCTTGTCCCTTACCCGCTTCAAATCGAAAATGTTCATACAATTCTTCTTCTAAATCATCGAACATTTCATTTACATTCTCTTGCATAAATTACGTTGTCTTAATCAATATCGGGTGCTACATCCAGTTGTTCTGCAGAAAGTCCAGCTTTACCATCTCCTAAAACGAAATCAATCTTAGAGTTTTTCACAACTAAATCCCCTTTTTTTAATTTTTTACCATTTTGATGAATTTCCAAAACAACATCTTTCCCAATAAAGGTCGCGTATGATTTTGTTCCTTCTTTCAATCCCATCGAAACGATTGTAGACCTAGCTTGTCTGTATGTCAACTGTTCTAATTCTGGCAAAATGACTTTACCATAACCAGAAGCATTAATCTTTACGTAAATTTTTCTATTCTCTTTCACACTTGATCCCGGCATTGGATCTTGTTCCAATACAGTCAAAGGTGGAAAGTTTTTATCGTAATC
>JASLHL010000339.1 GCA_030152225.1 Flavobacterium sp.
TATGGAAATCAAACTGAAAAAATAGAGTTTACTTCGGGCTTAATTGACTTTGTATTCAATGATTTACGTGATGATGTACAGAATGTGGTACTCACTCCTAAAGCAGGAACAGGAAAGCCAACGGTTAGCAATCGAAATATAACCGTAAAAATGAAGTTAACGTCTAAAGGAGCTCATGATTATGATTCTTCTTATTCAATTGAATTAACCGAATTAACGGGTTGTAATTACGATATTCCAGTATCGGGTGCACCTATTCAATATGAAGTAGATTGGAATAGAGCCCGAGTGATTGGAAAACTACGTCCTTATAAACCCGTATTCCTAACAGGACCCAATCAAATTGAAGTACCAGTTAAGGTAATTTTCCCTGGTGAAGCTGTGATTGAAACAACAAACCCTGTTAACGGTATTACGTATAAAGGAACAAGATTATTAACTGATGCAGAGGTAGGACGCGAAGTAAAGATGCTCTTGACAGCGGAGGGGACACCTCAAATGGCAGATCATTATACGATGGAACTTCTTGGAAATAGCGTTGGAAACGCAGAACAGCGAGGAACTGTTGTCGTACCTGTACTATATAGACCCATGGTGATTCTAGCCTCAGGAAGTAGTGCCAGTTATAGAGTAGATGATGGGGCAAAAGCAGGATTATTAAAGAACCCAGCGTATTTTGGACCAAATGGAATCGTTAAAGTAGAGGGTGTAACAGTAATCTCTGGAAACCATTCGAACGCGAGTAGTTTTACTTCCGCCTTGAGAAATAATAAGGTCGACATTGTTATAGGGTCTTATAATTTTGGTTTTGATCGAGACAAGAATGATGCTTTATATGAATTCTTAGTAAACAAAAGAGGTGCCGCAATGATTGTAAACGAAGTGCATGAAACTCATGCGGCCAACTTTATTAATCAATTAGCAGGTGGTGGAGCGGCAACTATTAGTGGCGCAAGTACGGATCACATTTTAGTCAATAGCAATGATCCTCTAATTAAAGGACCATTCGCTGACTTAGGTGGAAAAATGTTAGGAGAAGATCGAATTGGTAGAAAAATCAACAATCTACCATCGTCCTATATTAATTATGATGCAGACCCAAGTAAAGCTTGGGTGGTACGACACAACCAACATGCTTATGTCTATATTGGAGATAGTGGATTCTTTAGAAATACTGTTTATGGCGTGAGTGGTAATGCTACAAATGCTACTGTTATAACAGGATCTGGATCAACTGGTGATAGTCGTGCAGCAACATACAATAGCCATTTTACCATGAACTTCTTGGCTTGGGCAATTGATTATGTTCAACGTACGACGGATGAATACTACTATGACCACCATTAACTATCGAAAAGATTTTTAAAACCTGGAAAAAAAGAAAGCATGAAAAATAAAATAAGATATGCTGTAGTAACATTAAGTTGCCTCAGTACAGCAGTTTATAGTCAAGAACCTTCGTTGATCAGCAACGAAGGGGTCTTGTCTGTCTCACCTGGAGATTTGATTTCCTTTGAAGGTACATTTGAAAATCAAGAATCTGGAGATGTTACCAATGATGGAACCGTGATTTATTTTCAACACTTCCTCAATGATGGATGGTACGGTATGACAGAAAATCGCAAAACTTCAAGGACTATTTTTACCGTTGATGGTGCTGCTGATGGAGTCAAACGATTAACGGGAAACGGAATTGCCTCTTTTTACCATGTAGAGTTTGATAATCCCGTGAACGAGGTTGCATTCGATTTAAAACAAAACATCGATATCTACGGCACTGCTGATTTTCAGTCCGGTATTATCAAAGTGGATCCTGCAAAGAATTCGGTTACGGGAGTTTCTCATGGAATGATTACATTTCAAAATGGGGCTACGACTTTAAATGTACGCGATGAAGCACATGTGGAAGGAATAATTGAAAAGATAGGAAATGAACCCTTTACTTATCCTAGTGGAGATCAAGGAAAATACCGCTATGCGCGTATTTCTGCTCCTAAAGGCACTAAAGATGTTTTTACAGGTGAATATAGGTATGATGATCCAGCCTTTTTCGAGTCTCGTCCCAATAAAGTAGGGGTGATCAACACCCTAAATACGAAAGAATATTGGCTGATCGACAAAGGAGAAAACAATACGAGCGACGTACTCTTAACCCTAAGTTGGGAGGAGACAACCACATCGCCTGATGTATTGAATACACCCGAAGAAAACTTGCACATTGTCCGTTGGGATGATCAAGCACAACTTTGGGTAGATGAAGGGGGAGTAGTGGACATGTCTACCAAAGAGGTAACCACTATTGCAACAGTCAAAGGCTATGGATTCTTTACCCTAGCCACTGTAAAGAAAGATTGGATTTTAGATGGTGATATCGTGATTTATAACTTAGTAACGCCTGATGGCGATGGTAAGAACGATTATTTTATTATCGATAACATCAAGAATTACCCCAACAATAAGGTAGAAATCTTCAACCGTTGGGGATCGCGTGTGTATGAAACCCGTGGTTATGACCCACAGGGGGACGGAAGCAGTAATGTTTTCCGTGGCTATTCTGAAGGAAAAGCAACCATTGATAAGGGAAGTAAACTTCCAAGTGGTACGTACTATTACGTCATTACTTATGAATACACAGATGATAACGGAAGTCGCATGATCAAAAAAGCGGCAAACCTTCACTTGGAAAATAATTAAAACGGCTAGAGATGAAAAGAAAAAACACAATAAAGACCTTAATATTCGCTTGTTTGAGCGTATTTGGGATCCAAGAAATCTCAGCACAACAAGATCCTCAGTATACGCAATACATGTATAATCCTGCGGTAATCAACCCTGCTTATGCAGGTAGTGTGAGTAACTTACAGATTTTTGGTCTTTACCGCACCCAGTGGGTAGGCTTAGAAGGAGCTCCGAAAACGGCTCACCTATCGGTAACCACTCCTTTAACAGAC
>JASLHL010000173.1 GCA_030152225.1 Flavobacterium sp.
TGCATTGTGAACATCTTCTTTCTCAGCAGAAACTCCGCGAAGCGCGTATCTATTACTTGAACTCATAAATAGTGTGTTGTTTGTGCAAATTTAATGCGAATGTTATTGTAAAACAAAGCTTTTTACATTAACATTTTTTTACCTCTTTTTTGTTTATTTTTTGACTAATTGAAAAACAAAAAAATCTACTAATTCAAATTAGTAGATTTTTTTTCTTAAATTTCTTGAAGAAGTTCAATCAAACGATCGATATCTTCTTTTGTATTTTCATGACTAAAAGACAATCTTAAGCTCGGCTTCTTCAAATCTTCTTCATCTAGGAACTGTGCTAAAACATGCGAGGGCTTTTGACTTCCTGATTGGCAAGCACTTCCTCTTGACACAGCGATTCCCTTCATATCTAATTGAAACAACATCATAGCTGCCTTTTCTTGCGTTAAGGGCAATAAAATGTTTAAAATATTATAGAATCCAGTTTGATTTCCGTTGAATTTCACCTCTGGGTATACTTCTAGTAAACGCTGTTGACAGTACGATTTGATATCGCCTATATACGCACTTTCTTCATCTAGTAAGTCATACGCCATTTCCAAGGCTTTCGCCATTCCTACTACTTGGTGTACTCCTTCTGTTCCTGCGCGTAATCCTTTTTCTTGTTCTCCTCCGTAAATAACGGGTTTCAACACATTTTTCTTGCGGATAAAAGCAAATCCAATTCCTTTTGGTCCGTGGAATTTATGGGCGCTTGCCACAATAAAATCAATCGGCAAGGCACTCAAATCAATTCTTTTCTTTCCTACGGATTGTACGGTATCACAATGAAATAAGGCGTCGTGTTCTACACATAGATGCGCTACTTTTTCTAAATCTAATTCCGTTCCCACCTCGTTGTTCACGTGCATCAAACTCACTAAAGTTTTTTTGTCTTCTTGTAGCAAACGCTCTAATTGCGCATAGTCGATTTCACTAGTGGGTTTAATATCCAAGAATACAACTTCAATACCATAGGTATGTTCTAAATGCTTTACGGTATTTAAAACCGCATGGTGTTCTAATTTGGTTGTAATAATTCTTTTCACCCCTAGATCGCGCACGGCAGAAAGCAAAATCCAGTTGTTCCCTTCTGTACCACATGAAGTAAAAATAATCTCTGAAGAATTGACATTAAATTGCTTGGCAATTGTTTTTCTTGCCCCTTCAATTAACGCCTTCGCATGCCGTCCGATTGAATAGGTTGATGAGGGGTTACCAAAATCATTTCGCAATACTTTCACCATCTCTTCAATTACTTCTGGGCGAACAGAAGTAGTAGCAGCATTATCCAGATATATTTGTTTCATTACTTAATTAGTTATAGTAAAACAAGTTACCTCATTTTCACAAGGCAACTCCTTTCATTGGTCATTTTTTTATTCGAATACAAATGTAATAAAAACAAAAAAGATAATACTGAAATCAAATCTATATTATCACCTACTACACAACAACTTTTCATTTTTTCTTAAATCAAACAGTCATTCATCGACGTTGTACAAAGAATATACGCTCTTATTGACCACCTAGTACACTTCTCATAAATAAAAAAAATCGTTGATGTTCTTCCAACAATAACGCCCTCCTAAATATTGACTTGCATCAATTTTTACGTTGAATATTAGGATGAATTTTGTCAAAAATAAAAACATGGATGCAAACACACTTCTTTCAAACTTATTAGTACTCACACACCAAATCAAAAAAGAGGCAGAAGAACTTCAAGTACTTACTGATTTTGTTCTACAGCTAAGACCTCGTTCAGCAAGTTGGAGTATTCTAGAATGTATTGAGCATCTCAACCGCTATGGGCATTTCTATCTTCCAGAGCTTGCTATTAAAATGAGTATAACAAAACACCACCTGCCCTCTTCCACATTTAAAAGCGGCTATTTAGGCAACTACTTAGCCAAAAGAATGTTACCCAAATCCAAGCTCAATAAGAGGAAAGCAATCAAAGCAATGAATCCCAGCGATAGCAAGCTAAATCGCGAGGTTTTGACCGTTTTCATTCAGCAACAAAACAGCCTTATTACGCTTTTAGAACAGGCTAAAACTGTCAATTTAAATCGAATTAAAACAGCTACAACTATACATAAATGGATTAGTCTGCGCTTGGGAGACACCTTAAAACTTGTTGTTTTTCACAATTTAAGGCATATGGTTCAAGTACAAAACATTTTGATGCATCAAAAACTTGAACGAAAAAACTATTTATCGTAAACAAGTCTCAGAAATAAGCGGTCAATCGAATTCCTAGAGTCATATAGTTAAACGGACTTCGATCTGTAAATACTTCGGGATCTTCGGGATCTAAGAAATTGGGATTGACGATGTAGTTGTATTTCATTTGACTGTGATTGAAGTCAGCATAGAACGCAGCGCCTAAATTAGATGCAAAATTATAGGTTAAAGCGGTTCCTACGGTAAATTGAAAGGCATTCTTTGGTTTATAGGAAGCCAGTATAATTTCCTCTTTTTCTTCTGGAGTAAAGTGCTCCACAGGGCCTTCAACATTTAATTTTATATGCCCATGCGCTGCCACACTATACCCTAACAATCCTTTGAACATTAGGTTCCATCGATCCGAAAAATGAATTGCATAGTAGGGTCCTACACCTACATTCAAATAGCCTAAAGATTCCGTTACAATAGCCGCATTGCTACTATATTCCGGTGTATCGGTATTCGTAGGAATAGAAACGTTGCTCTTATTAAAAGGAAAACCTGCAACGGTAAATTGCCCTCCTACTCCCCAATTTCTAGTAAAAAAATAGGCCCCTTCTAATCCAGCTTCCCAACCCAATCGCGCTAAGGTTTCCTCATCTTCATCCTCAATAATACTTTCAAAAGCAGCGGCAGATCCCAATTTTATAGCTAAAAAAGAAGGATTTTCATTGCCTTCAAACTGCGATAACAAGCTTACATTATCGCCTTTATTTCCATAGATTTTATCCACAAAAAAATAGGCCAATTGAGAGGACAAGATTCCAATTCCTGCACCTGCGAATACATCAGAAACCCAATGCCTATTATTCAACCCACGGCCAACAGCTGTCATGGTAGCCATACTATATCCTCCAATAGAATAAGCAGGATTCACCAATCCGTATTCTTTATCTAAAAAAGAAGCATTGGTAAAAGCCATAGCACTGTGTCCAGAAGGAAAAGAGTTTTTAGATGAACCATCAGGTCGTTCTACTTTGGCGGTATATTTAATTCCATTGACTAGAATCGCCATAATAGCAATACTCGTTGCATAGGTCAAGGCCGAACGCTTAAACTCATTGCGCCCTTTTACTCCTGCTGCTTTTAACCCAAAAGTTACTGCTGCGGGAGCATATTGTACATAGTCATCAAAATGATACTTGAAAGTTGGAATGTATCGATTTCGCGTCTCTCTTATATCTTGCCTACTGTTCCATGTTGCCGCAGATGCTCCAAATAACAAGGTGGGTACAAAACCTATTTTTACTGCTTCTTTATCCCAAAAGCTTTTTTGGGGCTTAACAACCTGTTTTGAAAGTAAGGAATCACTGGATATAGACGGAATGAAATAGGGTTGTGCTTGTTGACTGTATCCCCATACGGAACTCCAAACCAACAGTCCTCCTATAAGCTGTTTTATTTTCATCTCTCTTATATGCTTGAATGAAAGTATATTTTTTCAAGCGTCGAAAATACTAGTTCTATTTCAACCTATATCAATATTTTATACAAAATCCTTTTCCATTATATCAATATCATTTTTACATTTTTAAAGGAATTAGGCGTGTTGTGCGTTGTGCGTTGTGCGTT
>JASLHL010000247.1 GCA_030152225.1 Flavobacterium sp.
TAACATTTTCTTCTTTATGGCTCATAGTTTCGTATAAATTATTAGTAATTTTGAAAACAAATTTAATAAAATAAATGGAGTAATGTTTACAGGAATTGTTGAAGAAATTGCAATCATTAAAAATATTGTCAAAGAAAAGGAGAACATACACCTCACAGTTGGCTGTTCATTCGTCAATGAATTGAAAGTAGATCAGAGCGTTTTGCATAACGGTATTTGTTTAACGGTTGTGGCTTTGACTGAGGAAACCTTTACTGTGACTGCTATTAAGGAGACCATCGATGTAACAACATTGGGACAGTGGACTGTTGGACAAGAAATTAATTTAGAGCGTGGCATGTTAGCTAATGCGCGTTTGGATGGACATATTGTGCAAGGACACGTAGACTTGGTTGGACGTTGTGTGTCTATTGAGGACGCTGATGGAAGTACCTATTATGGATTTGAATACGACCCAAATGCTACACATATTACGATTTCCAAAGGATCTATTACCATTGATGGTACGAGTTTAACCGTAGTAGATTCGGGAATTCACACCTTTAGTGTAGCGATTATACCCTATACCAAAGAGCACACCATTTTTAAACATTATCGCCTAGGCGATTGCGTAAATCTCGAATTTGACGTGATTGGAAAATATGTTGAAAAACTGTTACAAGTTAGGAATGTTTAACAATTCAGTGTTAAAGTTGAAATGTGTTTATTAACTTACATTACATTTGAATAGTAAAACAATAATATGAGAATGAATGTGCAAAGTCAAAACTTTGTTTCGATGACGGATGAAGAATTGGTTCAATTCATTATTCACAATGGAAATACAAGTTTGTTTGGTATTCTCTATGATCGGTATGGTCAAAAAGTATATCAGAAATGTTTGGGATTTGCTGAATCCCGGGATGCTGCAGAAGACTTGACGCAGGATGTTTTCGTGAAATTATACCTCAATTTAAAGTCGTTTAGAGGAGAAGCAAAATTTTCAACCTGGCTTTATTCATTTACGTATAATCATTGCGTTAACTATTCAAAGTCTATTTTGAGGCGGCAAAGAGATAACGTGGAATTGCAGGAAGAAACGCTATATGTTTCTACTGCGGATGAGGAAGTAACTGATGAAGAAATCTTTTCACTCACTGTTGAAAAGCTTCAAGAAGCACTAGGATTAATCGACCCTGAAGATAAGATCGTTTTGTTGATGAAATATCAAGATGATAAGTCAATTAAAGATATCGCACAGCTGCTAGAATTAGGTGAAAGTGCGGTTAAGATGCGATTGCACAGGGCTAAAAAGAAAATTGTGGAATTATATAATTCGTTGTCATAATGGAGAATCCTTTTAAGAAAATACTGCAAGACGAGAAATTGCCGGACTATCTGAAAGATCGGGTGATTGACAATTTGAATTTTATTAAGTTATCCCTAGATGTATCAGAGCTATATACCGTTCAGGTACCCAAAGTAGTGGAGTCATTTATGGGAGATATTGATAAAGAAAAAGAAAAGAAAATAATAGAAAAAATTAAAAAAGAAGATCATGATGGAGAAATTATATAGTTTTGAATATCCTAGCGAAATGATTAACGACGTGATGAATTCACTTGTCAAAGGCATTTTTGGTTTTCTGCTAATTGCAGGATACGTCCTCCTGTGTTGGTTGTTGTTGAAGCTGTTTTCCTACATCCTTCGAAAGCTATTTAAGCTGATTCGCTTAGATAAAATTCAAGAGGGATTAGATGATAATGAGTTCTTAGGTAAAATTAAGATTCGGGTAAAAGTCGATGCGATTTTACTCTTTTTTGTAAAAGTATTCTTGGTGTTCCTCATGGTGCTTATTGGGGCCGAGCTGTTTGGTTTAGCTATCGTTTCCCGCGAAATCGGTAATTTGATGATGTTTGTGCCTAAATTGTTCGTCGCTTTGTTGATCTTTATTGGAGGGCTTTACTTTGCGTCTTGGATCAAGAAAGTCATTGTTGAAGTACTTAAAGCCGTTGATTTTGTCGGTGCTCGTATGATTGGCAATATTCTGTTCTATTTGATTTTGATTTTTGTGGTGATTACGACTTTGAATCAAATGGGAATTGATACCTCTATTATTACCAGTAACATCTCTATTATAATAGGAGCTATCTTACTTACGGTTGCTTTGTCTTTAGGATTAGGCGCGAAAGATGTAGTGACAAAATTATTGTATTCGTTCTATGCTAGAAAGAATTTAGAAGTAGGACAATACATCGCTATCGATGGACTGAAAGGCTATGTTATCTCGATTGATAATATCTACCTGTGTCTATTGGTGGAAGGAAAGAAAAATTATATTCCAATTAAGACTGTTTCGGAAAGTCATATTGAAATATTAAAATAAAAAATGCCTTTTTTGGAGAAGGGAGAAGGGAAAAGGGAGAAGGGAGATGCGTAAATCGTAATGCGTGATTTAAGTTAGGGGGTGAACGATAGGAATTTCAATTAGGAGTGCTTGGATCTTTCTTCGTGACTCCTTCGATCTTCCTTCGACAAAAAGCTGTTTTTCCCAAGGATTCTCCTAGCATTGTCGAAGAAAGGTTGGATAAGTCTTGAACTAAGTCTAGAGTTAAATCGTTGTTCAGTTACAATAAGACATAAAAAAGGGCAATCTTGCATTTAAGATTGCCCTTTTTCTATTGCATATTTTTACTCATCTCCTTCAGGGGGAGATGCGTGAATCGTAATGCGTGATTTAAGTTAGGGGGTGAACGATAGGAATTTCAATTAGGAGTGCTTTGATCTTTCTTCGTGACTCCTTCGAGCTTCCTTCGACAAAAAGCTGTTTTTCCCAAGGATTCTCCTAGCATTGTCGAAGAAAGGTTGGAGAAGTCTTGAGCTAAGTCTAGAGTTAAATCGTTGTTCAGTTACAATAAGACATAAAAAAAGGCAATCTTGCATTTAAGATTGCCCTTTTTCTATTGCATATTTTTACTCATCTCCTTCTCTCATTTCCCTTCTCCAACTAGTCAATTTTGAATGTCAAAACAGAAATAGGGGAGTGGTTTACTAAGTCTTCACTAATACTTCCGTTAAAGAAGTGCGCCAAACCAGTACGGCCATGCGTTGCAATGGCGATTAA
>JASLHL010000304.1 GCA_030152225.1 Flavobacterium sp.
TAACGGCAAACTTGTTTCTACTACAGACCTAGCCATAGAAAACAACCGCGGTTTTTTATATGGAGACGCTGTTTTTGAAACAGTTAGAGTCCTAGATAAAAAAGTATTATTCGCTGAAGATCACTACTTTAGATTGATGTCTTCCATGCGAATCATGCGCATGGAAATTCCCATGCACTTTACCTTAGAAAACTTCCAAGCAGAAATAATAAAAACAGTTGATGCAACGACAAGCCAAGCGAAAGCTTTTCGCGTACGCCTGACGGTTTATCGAGAGGCAACAGGGAAGTACTTACCCCAAGAAAATAAAACCATCGGATTTGTCGCTACAGCAGAAGCATTGGAAGAGGCATTGTACACCTTCCAAGACCAAGCGTATGAGGTAGAATTATACAAAGATTTTTACGTGGCTGCCAATCTGTTGTCTACCGTAAAAACAACTAATCGAGCAGTGAATGTATTAGCTAGTATTTTCGCCTCAGAAAATGACTACCAAAATTGCTTGCTAGTCAATGATAAAAAGAATATCATCGAAGCGGTCAACGGAAATTTATTTGTGGTGAGTCAAAATACAATTAAAACCCCGCCTTTGGACGAAGGTTGTGTAAAAGGTGTAATGCGAAAGCAAATCATTGAACTACTCGCAAAACACCCTAATTTGACCTTAGAGGAGAGTCCGATCTCACCTTTTGAATTGCAAAAGGCAGACGAGATCTTTATTACCAATGTAATCGTGGGAATCCAACCTGTAACCAAATACAGAAAGAAAACCTTTACCACACAAGTGTCTAAAGAGTTATTGGATCGCTTAAATGCGAAAATTCGATTGATGTAGTTTTTTGGGTGATGAGAGATGAGAAATGGGAGATGAGTAAATTTATCTGAATATAATAAGAGATGGCTTGCAATTGCAAGCCATCTCTTATTATATTGGTTTACAGTTTAAGTTTACAGCTCACAGTTTAAAAAAAGAGAGTTAATTTAATGATTGAAAATTCACTCTTCACTCTTTCACAGATTAAAAAAAGAAAGTTTCTCTAGTGATTGAAAAAATCACCCTTCTCCCATTTCTCTTTTCTAAAAAAATCAATTCAAATTGGGGTTTTCTGGTGCATTGGACCAGATACTAAAATCTTTTCCCAGGGTTTGTAGGGCTTGTTTCCAATAGGTTTTGGTGGGTTGTTCTAGGGGGTTAAAGCGCAGGGATTGCGTTTTGATCCAATGTTGATTGGAGAGTTCTATTTCCAATTGCCCGTTGTCCCAGCCGGCATATCCCATAAAAAAACGCAGGTCTAGATGGGTGAGAAGTCCCATTTCAATGTGATTGAAAATACTCGCAAAGTCGCCTCCCCAATACAGTTGATCGGTAATAGCAATACTATCGGGAATAAGATCAGGGCATTTGTGAATGCAAAATAGGCGATCGGATTCAACGGGACCACCGTGATAAATCGTAAAGGCACCATTGCTTTCGGGTACAAGCTCACTGAGTATATAGGGAGTTGGTTTATTTAGAATAAAGCCCATACAACCATCAATATTGTGATCCGTTAATAGAATCACCGACTGATTAAATTCTACATCATTGGGATTGTAGGCAGAGGGTAGTGCAATTAAATAATCCCCTTTGTTGATCTCGTGTTGTGTCATAGTATAGGCATAAAAAAAAGTCTCATTATACAATATAATAAGACTTTTTTAATTTTTTACTATTTTGATGTGTTTATCTACATAAACAAAGTCAGTAATTACTTGTTTACAGATCCTTCTAATTCAGACCCAGCTTTAAATTTAACTACTTTTTTAGCAGCAATTTTGATTGTTTTTCCAGTTTGTGGGTTTCTTCCTTCTCTAGCAGCTCTTTCAGATACTGACCATGAACCGAAACCTACTAATGAAATTTTGTCTCCTTTAGCTAAAGTAGATTCAACGTTAGATAAGAAAGATTCTAAAGCTTTTTTAGCTGCAACTTTACTGATCTCTGCATCTTTTGCGATAGCATCGATTAATTCTGTTTTGTTCATAATAATTTTTTTTAAAGGTTAACTTTATTAACGTTCTTCTTACAAATTTAGGGTTATAAAGTTATAAAACAAGCTTTTTCCAAAAAAAAAACGAATTAGAATATCTTTTTTTGTGTTAAGGTTCTATGTGAAGTATTCCATTAAATGAAAAGGATTTATAAAACGATAGTGTTTTCGCTAAAATTCTGTCCATTTAATACTTCGTTTGCTAACATCATTTTCTTGCCTGGTAATTGTAATTTTACGAGGTTTAAGAAGCCATTATTTACCGCAGCTTTGATTGTTTTTTTTGTTGTAATTATTTGGCCAATAGGTAGTTGGTGTTCTTCTTCTTCAAAGTGAGCTTCGTAGATTTTGATGTTCCATTCCTGCTGTGAATCGCGGTCTTCTAGCATGCACCAAGCTGCTGGATAAGGGCTTAGCCCACGGATTAACTGCTCAATTTCAGCTCCCGTTTTACTGAAATCTATCTTACAGTTGTCTCGGTTCAATTTATAGGCCGTTTTTGTGTCTTCAGCGGGCTGATGAACTACTTTTACCTCTCCCTTTTGAATTAATTGCAGGGTTTCTACGACTGTTTCAGCGCCTAAAACCATCAGGCGATCGTGTAACTCGCCTGCATTTTCTTTAGCTCCAATGGGCGTTTCTTTTTTAAGAATAATGGCTCCCGTATCGATTTTTTCGTCAATAAAGAAGGTTGTTACTCCTGTTTTGGTCTCCCCATTAATGATCGCCCAATTGATGGGAGCCGCCCCTCTATAATCCGGTAGGAGTGAAGCGTGAAGGTTGAAAGTACCCAATGCAGGCATTTGCCATACCGCCGCAGGGAGCATGCGGAAAGCAACCACTACTTGTAAATTAGCTTGATACGAGGCTAATTCCTCCAAAAAAGCTTCGTCTTTTAAATTTGTAGGCTGTAAAATAGGAAGTTCTTTTGTTAGAGCATACTCTTTTACTGCCGAATACTTCAGTTTTTGTCCTCGTCCCGCAGGTCGATCTGGCGCTGTGATCACAGCGACAATATTGAAGTTATGTTGATACATCGCATCGAGAATTCCAACAGCAAAGTCAGGGGTTCCCATAAAAATGATACGCAAGTCTTTCATTATATTAAGCTATATTGATTTTTATTATTCAGTTTAATTTTTTGTTGTTCCAACAAGATTTGCAAGACGAGAAGGAGGTCTTTCATGGCAAGGTTTAGTGCTGTTTCTAACTCAAGAGCCGATGCCGCTTGCTCGCGTTGTAAATGTTGTACGACAAGTTCTTTTACATGAGCGATGTTCCCTTGAGGTTTTTTTTGATTGGCCTGTAAACAAGTGGAACAACTACCACAGTCTTGCTCTAGCGTTTCATCAAAGTAGCGCAAGATGATTTTGTTTTTACAAATATCGTCATTTTGTGCGTAAAAGTAAATGGCTTGGTATTGGTCTAGTTTTAATTTATTCTGCTGCTCCAAGAAAGGAAATGTTCTGTAAATGGTTTTGTCTTCCTCCCATGCTTCGAGAAAGGTGAGTTCCAAGTCGTGTTCCTCTGGAGTAAAGAGACATAACTGCTCTTCATGCCAGTGTTGCAAACATTCTTGAATAAACAGTAAGGGTTCACCCGTCTGTTCGCTGATAAAAGCTAAGTTAATCGGCGTATTGTATTCGTGAATACCCGGATAATGGCGAATAATCTGCAACAATACCTGTTCTTGTCGCTCATTGTCATAGACATAGTCCAACAATTCACTACTGCTAACAATAAATTGTACTTGCGTTTTGTTGTTCGAATTAGGGGTTAGTTTACATATCCCTTGACGATCTAAAAACTGCAAGGCATTATAGGTCAGTGTGTAGGGAAAGTTATACTGCAAACAGAACTGGTTGAAGCTAAACGAATAAGCCGTATTATACCCTTCGCCAAGTCCAATGCTCAAGTAGTTGTTGAGCTTGCGATACACCAGCTTTAGAAAATGCTTGTCAAAGAGATTTTCTTTACCCCAATCCGCTACAGTTTTAGGTTCATGAGGAGAAACGAGTAAAGATGCGAAAGCCTTGGACTCATCTCTTCCTGCTCTTCCTGCTTCCTGATAATAATTCTCTAGGTTTTCAGGCAGTTGAAGGTGGATGACATTGCGTACATTCTTTTTGTCAATCCCCATGCCGAAAGCATTGGTCGCCACCATAATAGGGGTCTTCTCTGAAAGCCAATCATCCAATCGCTTTTTCTTTTCAAACGTATTCAGTCCGCCATGAAAGAAGTTGGCGCTAAAGTTCTTCTGATTGAGGCGTTGGGCCAATACTTGAGTTTCCTTTCTACTGCGTACATAAATAATAGCAGGAAAAGGGTTTTTCTGTAGAATTCGCTCGACGATAGCCTCTTTGTTTTCTACCTTATACACCCCATAGAGGAGGTTACTGCGGTAAAAACTCTTGGTAAATAAGGCGACGTCCTTTAGCTCAAGATGCATACAGATATCCGAAATGACGCGTTTATTTGCCGATCCCGTTAAGGCGATCATGGGTACGGGTGGAAAAAGTTTTCGCAGCTGATTGATTTTGAGATAAGCGGGGCGAAAATCATTTCCCCATTGTGAAATACAATGGGCTTCATCTACTGCGATCAGACTCACTTTTAGATTCTGAATGCGCTCCAATAACCAGGTTTGCTCCAAACGCTCTGGAGAGAGATACAACAGTTTATAGTCGCCATAAAGGCAATTGTCTAAAATAGCATCAATATCCGTAAGGGAGGTTCCCCCAACAATAGCGGCCGCTTTAATTCCAAGTGCATCGAGCGTATTGACCTGATCCTGCATCAAAGCCACCAAAGGCGAAATGACCAAACAAGTACCTGGTAGAAGCAAAGCAGGAATCTGAAAGCAAACACTTTTTCCCCCTCCCGTAGGAAGCAAGGCAAAGGTGTCTTTTTTTTGTAAAACAGACGCGATGATCTCTTCTTGTGGTTCACGAAAAGAAGTGTGTTTCCAGTATTGTTGAAGTAAATCGATCGGCTTTTTTATCATGAAATGGCAGGTTTGTGCGTTTGACTAAGGTAGTCAAAAATGTAAAAAGGATTGCAATGACAATCCTTTTTTATATTATACTCGGTCTAAGATAAATTCTACTCTTTTCGCAATGGTTTCGCGGGGAACCTCGATCAAATCATAGCCGTAATTTTTGTAGGTATCTACTAGATAACGGTGAATAAGATTTGCTTGTTCAAAAGATTCATAACGCTGATCATCACTCACATAGATATTCTCCCAAGGTGGCAGTAAGAAAATTTGGTGATACAAGTGATTCTTACAAGCGAGATCAAAACTTTCTGGATACGTATCCCCTTTGTAGTGCATATAGGCCAATACATCGGGAATTCCCCTGTCGATAAAAACGAGATTTGCCTCTTCAGCAACCGCACTTTTATGTTGATCAATTCTACCTTCTAGTAATAGTTGACTAAATAATAAAGGGTCCGTTAAAAAAAGTTGATCAATTCCTTTCTCTTGTGCCTTCTTTGTAACTTCTCTTGATATTTCAGGATAACACGTATACCCCTTCTCAATTAATTCATTGATTATAGTTGTCTTACCGGATCCTGGTCCTCCGATTATTAAAACGAGTTTAGTATTCATTTCTACGTAAAAAAATAAGAAAGGGGCAAAAGTAAGATAAAAAGTCGGGATAACTTGTCTTTTGTTTGTTGCATTTTTGTTATTTGTGTGGGCAAAGGTGAGATTTGGTGAGGATTTGGATTAG
>JASLHL010000085.1 GCA_030152225.1 Flavobacterium sp.
CTCCAATATGTTGTTATTACTTTCTTCCACCATTAAGTATCTCACTGAGATAATATTTTGTTTTGGTGTTCGATGAGTCTACGCTTCGCTTCGATTTCTCCAAATGGCAAGTACTCGATGTACTGTACGGGTGTTCCTAAAACATCTGTAATATACGAGGTACTACCCAAACGAAGTTCATCGAATACCAATAAACAATAATAAAGTAAATGAGATAAACGAAGTTCATCGAATACCAATAAACAATAATAAAATAAATGAGATAAACGAGATAAACGAAGTTCATCGAATACCAATAAACAATAATAAAATAAATGAGATAAACGAAGTTCATCGAATACCAATAAACAATAATAAAGTAAATGAGATACATGGTCGCTATGGTACCACCAAATTCTTCCTGAAATAAAAGGAGGATTCGGAATAGTAGGTAGTGCGTCCATGGTGACACCATTGCGTGTTCATAGTGATGCTTAAAAAAAGAGTGACCTTTTGGGTCACCCTTTTTTCTATCGTTCTACAGTTATTTTCTACTCCTGTTCCTCCACTAAAAACTATCGCTCTTCAGGATGAGTCCCCGAAGGCGATGGGTTTCCTTTTCGTCTGGTCTCATAGAAGCGAATAAACTCTTTGCTATAATCAGAATCTGGTAGGTCTTCTGCGCGATTATTTGAAGATTCTTTCTGCTCCTTCTTTTTCGCGCGTTTTTCCGCCTGATTTAAAAATTTAGACAACAACTCTTTAAATGTGTCAAAATCCACTTCATACGTCAATCCTACACCTTGGGTATAACCAATTCCCTCTCCAATGTAGTTGATGTCATTTTCTCGATTAAAGAAGCGCGCATTAAGCGTTCCTTCTTCGTTAATGCGCAGCAATACTTCTACGTCGCCCACAATCACTGATTGTTCTACACCACCCACAGGAACCCCTAGTTTTCCATTAACTGATATGCGATCGTTGACCTTAGTCGTAAACGTTACCCCCAAACGACCTTCGGTTTGGGTATACGGATTGCGTTCCCCTTGGGCATAGTTCAATCCTACCTTAAATTTGTCATCCGCATCAGAGAACAAATCGTCAAAGATACTACTCGCTCGTTCAAACAAACTTCCTGCTAAAGCCGAAGACGAGTTGTCAGAAGAGAAGAATGATCCCGTAGCCAATAAGGCCATCGCCTGTCGTTCACGTGTGTCTCTATCGCTTAACTTATAGTCTAATTCCGATTTAACAACCGAACTTACCGTTGGAAAATTAATATCAAAATCTACTTCTGGGCTACTCAAACTACCATTTAAGACAATCGCCACATCCGTTGGTACTTTTCGGTTGATGATGGAGTTATCGATAATCACACTTGGATTGGCTTCGGTATGGTAAATCGCCTGTAGATCGAGAATCGCATTCATTGGGTTACCATCCCAACGAATGGTTCCGTATTTCTTCACCACAAATTTTTTATCGATTAACCCACCATATTTAAAGTTGTACTCCCCTTCATACGCTTGGAAATCTCCCCACATATTAAATTTTCCTAGTGTATTGATTTCCATCGTAATAAACCCTGCTCCTTTTCCACGCATTGCATGTCCAGATTCGCGATCGAGGATAATTTCAATTTCGGCTTCTGGTGTTACATAAAACTCAAAATCTAGTTCAATTCCACTATTGCGGTACTTATATGGATCAAAATCTACCCCTGTTAGGCGTAACTTCTTCTCTTCAGGGGATAAGAAGTGAATAAAGTTATTCTCTCCTGTACTTTGCGCTTCTTTCAGCGGAATCTTAATCGACGTTCCTTTATTCGACGTTGCATTGATGTTGATACTCAACATTTCTATTGGCCCAACAATATCCGCTTTTCCGTTGATATAGGCGGTTCCATAGTACAAACTCCCCTCTTCATATTGGGTATCCAAAGCCAAGAGATTGGAGGAAGACAGCGATAAATTCATTACCCAATCTTTAAAGATCTTATGAGAAACAGTTCCATCAACAAGCCCTCTTGTCTTGTATTTGGTATCCATTAAACCTGCTTTGCGCAGAATAAATTGTTTCGTTGTAATATCCAAAGGCGTTTCTTGATCAAACGCATAGGTCACTCCAGTAAATTTAGATTTGAATTTGGTATCATTTAAATACAAACGTCCATTGACATCTGGGTTTTTAGGCGTACCTAAAAAGGAAATCTTACCAAAAGCTGTACCTGTCATATCGCTGGCTACACTATTCAAGAATGGCGCAATGGTGCGCAACGGAAAATCGGTAAGCCCAGATTCTAAATTGAAATGCGTTTGCTTGTTGATGACATCTACATCCCCATTTAAATAAAATCGCTCTTTCTCATCATCATCAACTAAGCTCGATTGTACGGTAAATTTTTCCAAACTTTTGTTTCCGTCTACTTTGAAAAACATATCCCCCAAATACACGTGATTGATCAATAAGGAGTCAATTGCAATATTCGCTTGTGGATGGTAAACCTCGCGTTGCTGGTAAAATTTGACATCACCGTCAATTTTCCCACCAAAAGAAAGATTTTCAATATCGGGCGTAATTTTACCCAAGTCAACATTTCCAAAAGATAAATTCAACTGTTTATACGTCGAATCTCGCATCACCCCGCTCAAATTCACGCGTTGTTTATTGTGTGAAATCGCCAAAGAGTCAATGGTGAAATCCATTAGTTTTTTATTGAAGACTAACTTATTCGCCTTGTCGTTATTCTCATTGATACTCCACTGAAAATCTTTAAAAAACACTTCAGATTTCTTGAATCCAACAACCGAAAGTTTCTCTTCATTGATGGTATGATACAAATTGAGTTCGTATTTGTCTTTTTTATTTTTTCCTCCTTTAAACTCAGAACGCACAAATAGCGTATCGTTATGCGTTAAATTCAGCAAGTTAAAATCTGTAACATCATAAAAATTCGTATGGACACTATCGATAGATACATAAGTATTATAGATGGGGTTGGAATTGTTGACATTCAACAAAATATTGAAGAATTCCACTCCACTCACAGCAATACTAGGCGAATCGAAATTGAGTTTAAATAAGTTTTCATCACTGTCAATCTCTCCGTCCACATGAGTTCGCTCATTTAAGGTCAGCTGCGGCAGGAACACTTCAATTAAGCGATTGTGAACCGTAATATCAAAATCGACATATTGTCCTTTTTTTGTTTTATAAGGAGAATAGTTGGTATACAAACTACCCAACGCATTCGTAAACAACAGCTTAGATTCCTCAAACAAGAATTTCCCTTTGATATACCCCTGAATGGCTTCTTTGGAGTTTAGCTGTAAGAAACGCTCGCCATCGGGTGTAAAAGTGGATTCAATTGAAAATTCCTCAAAGACATAGTGATCCTTACTATTGTCGTAAACAGCATTGTGCACTTTAAATATTCCCTCTAAATCTTCTATATTATTTCCTTTCGCTTTAAACTCAAAGTCACCCGTGAATTTAGAAAGTGTATCGTTGACAAATCCAAGGGCATGTAAGTCGGCATAATCCACTTGGGCGACGAAGTCGTAATTTTTCTCCTTGGTACTCAAGTCGATCGTACCGTTAAAATCGAGCTTCACATTGGGATCCGCGCTGTGCAATAAACCGCGATAATACGGCATCTTCATTAAACCATCAACGGCTAATTGGGTATATTTATATTTTCCAAATACAAAGGAAAACACATCTCCTTTCACGGAGGTGTTCAGCGATTTTTGATTAAACCCATGCCCATCGACATATAAGTCAAAAGACGTCAAACCAAATTGCTGATTGTTAATAAAGTGACCTAAATCAAAGTGATCAAGTTTAATATTCCCTTTATAGGTAGCATGATCGGGATCATCCAATTGCTGAATGGCAATTTTGGCATTTCCCTTTCCGATTGAAGTCGTCAATTCGATATCCGTATCAAGCGTTCGCTTCGTCAATTCAACCGTTCCGACTAGATTAACTAGCCCCAAGCCCTCCAATTCTGTGGGTAGGGTTTTACCTAAAAGATCGGGCATTAACGCTGCTAAGTTATAGCGTGTGGTTTGTAAACGCGCCAGATTAGCACGCATCCAAAAAGGTTTGTGATCGTCAAATACGTTGCGAAACGCAAAGTGTCCGATAATTTGAGAGTTATTCTCATCGACCAAATTAGCCCCTTCCAAAACAAAATCATTCATCACCCCCTTCATATGTCCTTTGAAAAACACTTCCTTATTCGAAGCAAATTCATGTGCAAAAACGTTGATATCTGAAGAGTTTAACTTGGCTTTATTGATTTGGAAATCCCAATTTACTTTATCGACAAATTCTTTCATATCCCCCGGTTGAAAGGTCAAAAGAAGATGTCCTTCAATATCGGATTGATCGGTAACCAGATGTAAATCTTTTAATCCGATTGACGTCTGAGTATGGGAAAAATTTGTTGATACATGCTGTACATTCATCCCCCAGTGATCCAAGAAACTAACGTCCTTCACCAACCCGTAAATCTCGGGGCCTTTGATGAAGAAATTATCCACTTGTCCTTTCAATTTCCTGAAATCTACCGCCACTTTTGCTTTGGTATTGTCATCCGAAATAATCAGCTGGGAATTTTTGATCAAAATACGCGAAGCCTTTAGACGAAATTTTCCTTCTCCTGGTTGACCATCATCAAAAACAGCAATCAATTCATCCAAGTTGGTCAGCGTATCCTTTTCATACTTGTGGATATTCATGTAGAGTCCATTGATTCGCGTGGTTCCCAAATACACTTTGCCTTGTTGTAAAGCGTTGAGATCTGCCAATCGCGTCTGCAACTGATCAATACCGATTAAAATATTGTGATGACTGTCTTTTGCTTCTACCCCTTTGAGGTGAATCACCCCAAATATATCAATAGCTAGACGATCAATATAAAAGTCTGTACCAAATTTTTTGTTTATTTTCTCTGTTGCATATTGTGCCAAATAGCTTTGTACAATAGGTAACATCATCGATCCTACTGCTAGAATCAGCAAACAAAACAGCGCCAAGAACAGGCGAAAAACTATTTTTTTAAATTTTTTGATAACTATTTATGTTTTAAATTTGCTCCTTACAATCTTCTTTCCTTTCAGACCAAGGTACAATCAACAAATTTAATTATTTTTTGGCGTGATTGACCAAAAAAGAAGATATTAATTAGCTTTAAATTTAATTAAAAATGTCCATACAACCCACTTATATATTAGCGATTGAAAGTTCTTGTGACGACACAGCTGCAGCCGTATTAGCGGACAACCGTGTGCTGTCCAATGTCGTGGCCCGTCAAGAGATACACGAAGAATATGGGGGTGTTGTGCCGGAGCTAGCCTCCAGAGCACACCAACAAAATATAGTTCCCGTTGTTGATATCGCCTTAAAAAAAGCGGGAATTACCAAAGAACAGCTACACGCCATTGCCTTTACACAAGGTCCTGGCTTGATGGGATCACTACTCGTTGGCGGATCGTTTGCTAAATCCCTTGCATTAGCCCTAGATATTCCTTTACTTGCAGTGAACCACATGCATGCACATATTCTATGTCACTTTATTGAAGAAAACGGATTTGAACAACCGACGTTTCCCTTCTTGGCATTGACTATTTCGGGTGGTCACACCCAAATTGTCCAAGTCAATAGTTTCTTTGATTTACAAATATTGGGTGAAACAACAGATGATGCCGTAGGTGAAGCTTTTGACAAATCAGCAAAAATTCTCGGTTTTCCTTATCCAGGCGGCCCGTTAATTGACCGTTATGCGCAAGAGGGAAATCCAAAAGCCTATGCGTTTACCAAACCAAAAGTAGACGGTTTGAACTTTAGCTTTAGTGGATTAAAAACCCAGTTTTTGTATTTTATTCAGAAACAAGTCAAAGAGAACCCCAACTTTATTGAAGAAAACAAAGCGGATATTTGTGCGTCTATTCAACAGACGATCATTGCTATTTTAATGGACAAACTCAAAAAAGCGGTGGAACAAACAGGTATAACGCAAATTGCTATTGGTGGTGGAGTTTCGGCCAATTCAGGTATTCGAAAAACCCTTAAAGAAGCCGAGCAAAAATACAAATGGAAAACGTTTATTCCCAAATTTGAATATACCACAGACAACGCAGCAATGATTGGTATTGTTGGGTACTACCGCTATCGCGAATCGCTATTTGCTGATTCATCTGTTGTATCCAAAGCGAGAATTGAATTTTAATGTAATCAACTTATGCAGCTATTTTACTCCCCTTCTATCGAGAAAGAACAAGGCACTTTCACCTTTGACAAAGAGGAAAGTAAACACATCATACGCGTATTGCGCAAAAAAGAAGGCGATACGCTCTTCGTAACCAATGGTCAAGGAACGCTATTTGAAACGCGAATTTCCTTGGCATCAGATCGCAGTTGCCTTACGGAAATCATCCAATACACCGACAAAGCGCAAACGCCTTTTCGCTTGCACTTAGCCGTTGCACCTACAAAAATGAACGAAAGATACGAGTGGTTTTTAGAGAAAGCAACGGAGATTGGCATTCACGAAATAACGCCTATTATCTGTGATCACTCAGAGCGCAAAGTGGTAAAAACAGAACGCTTTGAAAAAATCATTCAATCGGCAATGAAGCAATCACTTCAACTGTATCTGCCAAAATTAAATGACCCCATCACGCTCAAAGAATTCTTGAAACAAGAGCACAACAGCAAACTATATATTGCTCATTGTGACGAAGATAAAGAAAAAGAATTACTTAAAAACAGCATTCAACCCCAAGAAAATTACCTTTTATTGGTGGGACCCGAAGGAGATTTTTCTCCAGTGGAAATAAAAATAGCTTTAGAAAAAGGTTTTAAACCTGTATCTTTAGGTCATACAAGATTGAGAACAGAAACTGCTGCTCTTGTTGCTTGTCATAGTTTTGTATTCGCTAACGAATAAATCATTGCACATTGAAAGCTAAAGAAATTTCTACAGGTATCGTTCGCGCCGTCCTTATTTTAAGTGGAATTGCCTTAACTGCTGGTCTACTATATCAGATCCGCACCTTATTCATCTACATTGCTCTTGCTTTTGTTTTAGCCCTAATTGGCAAACCATTAGTGGATATGTTACACCGAAAATGCAAGCTAAAAAAGCTGGTTGCGATCAGTATAACCATGTCCTTTTTTATCTTCGTCTTCATCGGTTTTTCCTTTATGTTCGTTCCGCTGTTTACGACCCAAGCTCAAAACTTATCCGTACTAAACACCGCACATCTACAGGAAGATTTCAACGGACTGATTACCAAAATTGACCTATACCTTGATGCTAAAGGCATTAGCTTAGATAGAATTGTAGAGGAATCTCATTTAAAATCACAGTTTAACCTCGATTTCGTTCCCAATTTACTCAATACCTTAATTGGCATGTTGAGCGATATTGGAATTGGATTATTCTCTGTACTCTTTATTTCTTTTTTCTTCTTAAAAGATCAGGTGATTCTAGAATATCAATTCAAAAAATTGTTTTCTAAAAAACACGAGAACAAAGTATTAAACTCCATCAATAAGATTAACAACTTATTATCGCGCTATTTCTTAGGACTTTGCGTACAGATGTTTGTTATTTATATTCTTTGCCTAACCGTCCTGTTAATCTTCGGCGTCAAAGGAGCGGCTACGATTGCCTTTTTATGTGCCATCCTCAATATTATCCCGTATATCGGCCCACTAATCGGAAATATCTTGGCGGTTATTTTTACGATGTTGACCTATATTGGCGATGATTTTATTGAAGTAACCCTGCCTAAAGCGATCTCCGTAATGGTTGGATTCTTAGTCGTTCAACTCATTGATAATGTGGTTAATCAACCGTTAATCTTTTCGAATAGCGTTAAATCACATCCTTTGGAAATCTTCGTTGTCATCTTGGCTAGCGGTATGTTTAGTGGCATTTTTGGTATGATTGCCGCTGTCCCCCTATACACCTGTATGAAAGTGATTGGAAAAGAGTTTTTCCCCAATGTTCGATTTATTCAAGTACTCACCAAAAAACTATAAGTGGATATTCAACTCCTCCTACAACCTGAGGTTCAAGCCTATATCAATGAACACCTAACAGATTCCCTTGCGGATCTAGCCTTTAAAAAGAGCCCATTTCCCAGTTTGACAATGGCGGATCTACTCACGCAAATCGAAAGTAAACAAAAGGCCAAAAACAAGCTTTCGAAGTGGTATACTACGGAAAATATCGTTTTTCCTGCGAAATTGTCTATTGAACAGACCTCATCAGAAGAGTGTGCCGCTTATAAAGCCTCGCTTGTGGAAGGAAACTCCCTTATTGATTTGACGGGAGGATTTGGTATTGATTGTTTCTATTTTGCGCAACGAATTAAAGCGGTAACGCATTGTGAAATACAACCTGATTTGAGTGCTGTTGTACAACACAACTACCGCCAGCTT
>JASLHL010000109.1 GCA_030152225.1 Flavobacterium sp.
ACAATAAAAAATACAGTTACAACGGAAAAGAATATACTTACTCAGCTTTACAATTGAAATATGGAGAAGATACCGACAAGGCCATTTCTAAATTTGGATTTAAAGAAGTAACTACAGAGCCGAAGTATTCTTATGAAGGTAAAGAATATTCACGTTCTAAACTACAAGAAAAATACGGAGATAGAACAGATGAAGCTATTTCTAAGTTTGGATTTGAACAAGTAGGTTCAAAAAAAAAAGATGCATCCAATTCTTCTGTTCCTCAACAAAATTCGGAATCCAATTCGACAAATGGTTTTTCGGATTCTCAAAAGTATGAAGAAGGTACACTTGCTTGGAATCAACAAAAAATAAAACAAAGTAATCCTGAAATAACGAAGCTGTTTGATACTTACCAAACGGCTAAATCTGTTTCAGAAGAAAAGAAACAGCAAATCGCCCAATCTGTAGATGATGAGGTAAATCAAAGTGGTTGGTGGAACAATATTAAAGCTTATGGCAAGAAAGGATTTAACGCGATGGTGGATGCTGCCGTTTCTTTTTCTGGAATACCTAAAAGTAATCATCAGTCAATTAAAGAAAAGTTTCAGTTAGAAACTAATCCGATCGCTTCTGAATTAAAAGAAGTTGACAACCAAATTAAGCAAGAGGTAGCAAATGCTAAGAAAGAAAATAGACCAGCTCAAACCTTGACTGACGAACAACGAATCGCTAAAGCGAAACAGTTGAAAGTCGAAAAAGAGATATCTTCTCAATCTGAAAGCCAAGTAAGGTCTTATTTAAAAGACGCTAAAAAAGAAGTAGATAAATTCGGTATGTCTGACAAGGACAAGCTTAATTTATTTCAAACAAGCGAACTCGCTTCTTTATCTGAGAAAGATAAACTCAATCTTACTCAACAAAATATTCAACGATTAGAGATTGATAATATCCAAAATGAGGTAAATGAGTTAGTGTCAAAAGCTCAAAAAGGAGAAATTACAGAAGAAGAATATGCACAAAGAGGACAAGAATTAGACACAAGGTATAAGGGAGTTATTCAAGAGTCATTAAACACTTACCAAGAATTTGTTTCTAACCAAAAAGATATTGGCGAAGCAAAAGACAATATTGATGTTCTTAAACGCAATTATGGTTGGTTGAAAAATTTTGCTGATAATGCTGGTGCTACTGGATTAGATCTTACTGCGGGGTTAATTAGTTCAGGCGCTTGGTTAGAAGAAACATTAGGAATTGATACTCCTGCGTCTCAAATAAAGATGAGATCAATGGCGAAGGTTTTAACTGATACGGCCACAGATGTCCGAGAAGAGATTGCTAAGCCTATTTCGGTTGAAAATATAAATAATTTAAGTGACTTTGGTCAGTGGTTCTACAATACTGCTTTGGCTTCCCAAATTCCAATTTATGCTGCAGTTGCTACTGGGGTAGGAGGTATTGCCGCTTTGGGGGTTTCCGCAACAGGAACTCAGTGGGAAGAAATGCAAGGCGAAATAGATAAAGGAGAAGCTGATTACAACTACTTTCAAAAGTCTTTAGTTCCTCTTGGATATGGAGTTTCTGAAACTGTTTCGGCTTACGTTGACCGACTTGTTTTGATGAATTCAGCACGAGTTATTCAATCTGCTACGGCTCCTGAAAGAAAAATGATTGCTGAAGGTATGTGGAAATCATTAGGTAAAGGCGCTTTAGAAGTTGGAAAGAATACGGTTTATGAGGGGGCAGATGAAGCAGGTACTGAAATCATGCAAAACTTAATGGATATTTATGCCTTAGGTAAAAAAGATGTAGGTGTATTTGACAATGTTAAAGATGCGGCTGCAGCGGGTATAGCGATGGGAGTTGCAATGTCTGGTGGTGCTCATAGTATAAAAGGCATATCTAGGTTGTTAAAGCCTTTCTCTTTAGACTCAAGAATTGATCAAGCCAATCGTGAAATTTTAAAACTTGAAAAAGCACTAGATGACAGTTCTTTATCCCTGTCGAATCGAACTATTGTAGAAAGCCAATTATCTAAGGCTAAGTTGAGAAATCATGAGTTACTTTAGCAAGAAGTAAAAGGTATTTCTGATTTGTCTAACCAGGAGTTTGAAGCGATTAAAAGAATTGAAAAAACTCAATCAAATTTAAAAAATCAAGCTAGAGAGATTCAGTCTTCTGATTTGGAACAAGATTTAAAGGATCAGATTGTTTCTAATTTAAAACAAGAATTTGAAGCAGTAGAAAATCAACGTGTAGGCATTTTAAACCGAGAATCGAATGCTTTGCTTAATCTATTACCACAAGAAGAAGTTGTTCGCTTAAAAGACGAAGCAGGCAGACAATTAATGCAAGAGAAGAATCCTGATGGGACCAAAAACGTCACCATTGAGGATAATGAGATTTCTGAACGTGCTTTAGAGAATTATAGAAAAGAAAATATACCAAATGAAGCAACACAAACAGAAAGTATTGTTGATGATGGAAATACTCGATCTTCAAATGAACAGTTGGACACAGTACAAGGAGGGCTTGAAAACGAGAAGAAAGGAGATAATAAAGCACAAGAGATACAACCCTCCAAAACAGTTGAAAGACCTAAAATAATCAAAGCTTCTGACAATGGCAGAGAATATACTGTATCCAATGAAGAAGGTAGAATTGTATTTAAAGATAGAGATGGTAATACCCCAAGCAAAAGAACATCTAATCGACTTGCTTTAGAATACGCTAAACAAGCTGACTTAACAGAAGGTAAGCGCGCTCATGAGGTCGAGGGTGTTACTGATAGTAGCGAATTGGCTAATATGACTGCAAAGGAGGTAAATAAATTCATTGCTGAGAAGTCAGAAAGCGCAATAGAAGTTGCTGAAACTATCCTCGGTAATGAGATTGAAGATTATAGAAATGGGGTTGATTATAAGCAAAAAGTAATTGCTGAGAACTTGGGCCATGTTAGTCGTGAAAGCTTTATTCAAAATTCTGATGAAGTGCATGCTAAAGAAGGCGGTAGTATTCCTATTCAGTACTTACGCAAAGATGGAACTCCACTTGATACAAAAGCAAAAGAATTAAGCGAGATTGCAGGAATTGAAATTACAGAACAAGACATTGTTGATTTTATTCTTGAAAACCCAACTGGTGCACAGGCATTTTTGAATAATGGTTTTCATTCAGACATCAATTCTTTAAAAGCAAGATTTGAAGAGTTAACAGGGTTGCCAGCGACAAATGAAGTTATCCAGGAAATTGTAAGTCAGAATGAAAGAAAATTACAGCTTCAAGAACAAATGACCTCAATAGACTTTATGTCTGAACAAGAATTATTACATTTACTTAACCAAATAGAACAATATGAGCAAGAAACAATTAACGCCAGCGCAAAGGGAGTTCGTGAAATTGGAGATAGCAAAAAAAATGAAAGAGAATCCAGAGTACAACAAGATGGTCCAAGAGAGAATCAAGGAACTGAAAGCTCAGGAAGCCAAGAAGCCGAAGGAAAAAGAGTAAATCTACCTAAATCCACTTTTAGTAAACTCGTACAAACGTTTCAAAAATTCTTTGGAGCAGGAAATGTACATAGTGATTCTAACAAGCTTGCTCAAGTATTAGGACAAGATCCTAATAGCGTGTTTTTCCAAAAGCAATGGGAAGGCATTAATGACACTTTTAATTCAGAGTTAGAACAACTTGAAAAGGGGACTTTGCCTAAGGGGCATATTTTTAAATTAGGTTCTCCTACTAGAATACTTCAAGCAGCAGGTATCCCTAATCTACCAATCGAATTAGCTGCAAGTAGATTAAAAAATAAATCTAAACAAGACAACCATCCTTTTGAACTATCAGAAATTAAGAATTTAGCAATTGCTGTTCAAAATCCTTTAGCTGTATTTAGAAGTGCAACTAGACTTGATAGTAATGTTATCATGACAGAATTAGAGCACAAAGGGAATAATTTCGTTGTAGCACTTGAAACTAATAAATCAAAAGGAAAAATAGAGATCAACGATATCAGAAGTGTTTATCCTAAAAACAACAAACAAGTTGCTAATTGGATTGATGAAGGTCTACTTGATTATGCTGATAAACAAAAAATGTCTGAATGGTTTTCTAAACAGCGTTCCAATTACGCTGAGGTTAGAAACCTATTCAGACATGCAGCAAATTTAGTACAAAAATTTGAGAATCCAAAAGTTAATGATACTGATTTACAGGTTGATTACAAAAAATTAGCATCTGAAAATAAATACACTCAACCTAAAGTGCCAACACAGAGCATTTTCTTTAATGATGTAGAAGTTTTAAATAGAGAAACTGAGAATATAGTTGGTAAAATGGTAGATGAAGGTAAAAACTCCTCTGTTCAGTCTATTGATGTAGTCAATATCATACCTACTCAGAAAAATGTAAACATCAATAATTTAAAAGAAGTTCAAGATGTAAGAGAACGCCCATTATTATTTAAGCAAGGTGATAAATATTATGTAATTGATGGGCACCACAGAATCTCTAACGAAATTTTAGCAGGTGAGAAAAAAATAGAAGCAGATGTGTATGATATAGACACCCAATTTATGCAAACTCCTGATGGGACTATTTGGGGAGCGACCTATTTAAACGAACAAGGACAACGTGAAATTTATATCAACGAATCTGCTTTGAGCCCCGAAACTTTACTTCACGAAGTTTACCACCCTTTTGATGATATGATGAAACAAGCGTCAGAAAATGGGGATGTTCACGCATTAGTCGCTATTGCTAGGCTTGATAAATTAGCGAAAGAAAATGGATATTTAGAAGGTGTAAAAAGCAATCCTAACTATGCGAATAAGCCGTTAGAGCAACAGCAAGCAGAAGCTAGAGTTCAAATGATTGGAGAGATTGGGAACAAACAATTGGACAAGTCTTTCTACGAAAAACTAGAAACGGCTGTTATTGATGCCATTGAATGGTTGGCGAAACAATTCGGAGTATCACTTAAGAATTATTCTCCTGAGCAAATATTAAACTTGAAGCTTGAGGATATTGTAAAAGCTAGTTTAGCTAGTGCTCAAAAAGAAGAATTCAATACAAATAAAAATCAGAAGGATAACACACAGCGCCAAGATGCGGAAAATTCCCCTCCTGCTAACGTCCAAAATCGTTCTGAGGCATCTCCTTCTGACTTGACAAATATAGAAGTTAATCTGTCTAAAAAATTAAAGTTAAATGAATTTATTGAAAACCTTGATAGGGCCATTGACCAGCTAGATCAATTTGGTAAGGAAAATCTTGGAATGAATTTACCTTTAGTTGTAGCGCGTCAAGCATTACAAGCTATGAAAGTCGCAGCCAAAACAGCTAAGAGTGTAGCTGATATTATTTCTGCTGGATTAAATGCTGTAAAAGAAACGGAATGGTACCAAAACCTTTCTCAAAAGGAGAAAACAGATTTAGATTCAAATTTCATTGATTATTTAAACAAGCCGTACGAAACAAATCGAAACTCCCGAAATAGGACGAAGATTGAAAATGAAATTGAGCAAGCTTTAAAAGAGGGAAAAACCGAAAAAGAAATTCTTGCTTCTTTCGATGATCGTATGGAAAAAATGGTTGCGAAAGATTACTTCGAAAGGCAAAAAGAAGTAGATCCTATTAAGGCTAAAAAACAAGTAGATGATTCATTCAATAAGGCAGAAAAGAAGATGGAAGAACTTACTAATCCTAAGTTTGATATCAATAAATTATTTAGAAATTTTGTTACTAAATTCTTTGATAGACAGTTCTTACCAAAATTCATTTTAAACAAAGCGGGGGGCCGTGTTGTTCGGGATTATATTGTTACGGCTAAAGGGGCTTCTGGTTACGCGAAGTATTTATATGAAAAAGCTTATGATAAGATTTACAAAGGACTTTCTTCTGATCAAATCAAATTACTTGACAAGGTAATTCAACTACGCCGATTCATAGCTATTGACGAAAACCGACGTAGAAATAATTTACCTGCAGTGGTTCATCCGGATTACATTAATGAAAATGTTGCTAAATCTTACCTTGAATCCTTAAAACAAGAATTAGGTGATAAAGCCTATTCCGATTTAATCAAGCGCGCTGATTCGTATTTTGATACTTTCAAAGGCCTACTTAATGATATGTATGAAAGCGGAATTATATCTAAGGAAAGCCGAGATAGCTTCTTTGATATCGATTACCAGCCAAGACAGTTTTTGGAGTTTATGCAGAATGCAGAAGCGGAAACAGTTCATTTAGACAATGGCACCAATGGAGGGTTAGGAAAGGATCAAATCCAAAAACTAGAAAAAGGATTGGATACCGCGCTTGTTACAGATTCACAATATTTGCTTTCTCGAGCCCTAGGGGTTAGGGCAAAAACTATTGCGATGAACAACACCAATCGACGATTGGCTGACTTTATGAAGGAGCAAGCTACAAAAGTAGAAGAACTTAAAAAGAAAGATAAACCAACTAAAAAAGAAAAGGACACTATCAAGTATTTTGAATTACTTCAAAAGCGAGTTAAAGAGAATCCTATTATTGGTTATACTGAAAGCGGGAATCCAAAGTACAAACGAACTACTCCTAATGGATATGCAAATGCATACTATTGGGTTAATGGAGTGAAGCAAAATATGTTCATGGAGCAAGAGTTCCATAGCCAGTATTTTGATGCTTTAAAACGCATCTTTTCTAGTCCAGATATAAAAGAAAAGTGGGCGATTAGAAGTGGAACAGGACTAGTAAAATCAATTGCAACAGGAAATAACCCGACTTTCTTTATTACGAATACTCCGCGTGACTTCTTGTTTATTTCTACTTTCTCAGAAGAATATGGAAAGAATGTTTTGTTGAATATGGCAAAACTAACCAAAGATGCTGCTTTAGGTATTCGGGATATTAAAAAAGAGAATGACACCTATAAGAATTTTGTCAAGTACGGAGGTATGACAGACTTCTTAATGGACCAGGGTAAATTCAAAGGGACTAACGCATTAAACGCTAAGATGCCCAAGTTTGATAATAAAACCAAAGAACGTTGGGGTAAATTCTTTGACGCTGTCACTTTACAAAAGATGCAAATGTATTCTGAGATTGGGTTCCGCATGGGAGTTTTCCGTAGATCAATTGCAAATCAATTAAAAGAGCTTGGTTTAAAGGATATTTCAGAAGTACAAGACCAACGTACTATTGATGATATTTACCACACTGCAGCTTCTTCGGCTCGTAATACAATGGATTTTAACCAGGGCGGAACTCTAACAAAAGACATAGATGCGTTAATCCCATATTTGAATGCAGCTGCCCAAGGTACACGCGTAATGTTTGATAACTTTAGAGATAGACCGATTGAAACAACTTTACGAGTTACCCAAACAGCAGCTATTGTGGCTCCGATTCCGATTGGATTAAGTCTTATGTTTTTAGGAGGAAGTGAAAGGGGTGATGATGAAAAAGAGTTGTCATCAGTTGAGCTTTATAATAAAGCTTTGAAAGGAGTTAGTAAATACGATCGTTCAAACTACTTTATAATTTTCAACGGGAAACGTTCTGCAAATGGTGAGTTTCAATACTACCGAATCGCAAAAGCACAACAATTAACTCCTTTCTTTACTATGGTTGAAGGTACACTTCAAAAAGCAATGAGAGAAAGTGTAGGCGATAAAGAAAGTGGTAATATGATTGAGGATTTAAACTGGATATTTCAAAATAATATTTCTCCTGTTGAATTTGCAATCACGGATAATTTAGCAAGAAACCCTTTAGCAAAAGCAGCTTTATCGATAAGTACTGGTTACGACTTTTTCCGTGAGCAAGATATATCGCCAGATAGAGGTAAAGTGCCTGTGTCAGCAGAAGGATATGGAAGTAAAAATGTAGAGGATTTTTATAAAACATTTGGGGAGTATTCAGGATGGTCACCAGCGAGAATGAAAGCAGCTGTCGAAAGTATTATTACTACTCCTTCTACTTCTCCTTATGTTGGGATGGTGTATGGCGGAATGGACGCGATGTTTTCAGACAAAGAAACCAAACAAGTGATGGATAAATTCGCTAAGGATATGGCGAAATCGTCTATTAATCGCGTAGTAAAAGAAACTTCCGAATATAACAGAAGAATTGGGAACAAGGAGAAAATAAAAGATGCGGTTGAAGAAATCGAAATAAACCGTTTAAAAACAAAGCTTAATTTCAATACTCTAACTTCCGATTTAAAAGAGGGTAAAATCACTCGTAAGGAAATTGACAAGGAGATTAGCGAACTTGCTAAGGACAATCCATTTGAGGCAAAACGAATAGCAAAACGAATCAATGATCAATTGAGAAATCAAAATACTCCTGCCTTTGTCTTTGAAGTGAAATACGCGAGATCTGCAAAAGAGAAAGCTGTATTGCTTGAGGATAAATTTGGAGATGCTTTAAAGGATAACTCCAAAATGCAAGACAAAGAGAAAAAAATAATGCTGCAACTTAGACAAAACGGAGCTATCAACGCTGAGGTTATGTTTGAGTATGGTAAGTTAGTGAAGTAGTTTTTTGTATATTGTATTTTATTTAAACAAAAAGTTATGGAAACAAAAGCACTTTATAGT
>JASLHL010000113.1 GCA_030152225.1 Flavobacterium sp.
CCAAGTTTTGAGGTAATTCCCGCTTTACTTTCACGTTGTCAGGTGTACACCTTAAACGCATTTACCAAAGAAGATTTGCGCGCACTTTTAGATCGCGCTATTGCCAAAGATTCATTTTTAAAATCTAAGCGCATTGACCTCAAAGAAACCGAAGCGCTGTTTCGCGTATCAGGTGGAGATGGTCGAAAGCTATTGAATACCTTTGAACTTATTGTCAACGCGACAACGGGGGATGATGTAGTGGTTACCAATGACTATGTCATGCAGATTGTACAAAAAAACACCGTACTGTATGACAAGACTGGTGAACAGCATTACGATATTGTCTCTGCTTTTATCAAATCTATCCGCGGTAGTGATCCCAATGGGGCTGTTTATTGGTTGGCTCGCATGATTGAAGGTGGTGAGGATGTTAAGTTTATTGCAAGGCGCTTAGTTATTGCTGCCTCTGAAGATATTGGCAATGCCAATCCGACCGCTTTAATCATGGCGACGAATACCTTTCAGGCCGTTTCGGTTATTGGGTACCCCGAGAGTCGCATATTATTGAGCCAATGCGCCATTTACTTGGCTACTTCACCTAAGAGTAACTCTACCTATATGGCTATTGGCAAAGCCCAACAACTGGTCAAGCAAACGGGCGATTTATCCGTTCCTATTCACTTGCGTAATGCCCCAACAAAACTGATGAAAGAATTGGGGTATGGAGAAGATTACAAATACTCCCATGATTACCCGAATAATTTTGTGGATCAGGAATTCCTCCCTACAGAACTAAGTGGTACAATTTTGTATGAGCCTGGACAAAATAGCCGTGAGAACAGCACACGAGATTTTCTAAAGAACAGATGGCAATTTAAATACAACTATTAATACAAAAGCCCACTTTACAGTAAGCTTTTTATATCTAATAAGGTACTTACTTGGGGTAAAGTGACAGGCACAGTTTTGTGGTGTTCATTGTAATAAATCACATCCATCCCTATATTCTGTGCTCCTTCAATATCAGCTAAAAGATTATCTCCGATCATAACCGTATCTTGCACTTGTACTTTTGCTAACTGTAAAGCATAGGCAAAAATTTTAGCATCTGGTTTTTTCACACCTGCTAACTCAGAATTCGTCACCGTTTGAAAGAACCCATCCATTCCCGAGTTTTTGATCTTTTGCGCTTGCACTTGATCAAACCCATTGGTAATAATATGCAACTTATACTTTTCTTGTAGGTATTCTAAAATTTCAATAGCTCCATCAAACAGGTAATTATAGTTTGGCAGATAGGTTAGGTACTTATCTCCTACTTCTAGCATACTTTCTGTTGTTGTAGCATATTCTAGCAATTCAAAGGTATCGCGTATTCTCCCAATACGCAACTCTTGTTGCGTGACAAGGTTTAAACTATAACGATCCCAATAATCTGCATTAATACCAACATAGTAGTGTAAAAATTGTTCAATACTAAAAGGTAATTTCATTTCTTCTAACACTTGCTCAAATGCCAAGGCGGAATTTTTTTCAAAGTCCCAAAGGGTGTGATCAAGGTCGAAGAATATATCGGTTTTGTGTTCAAATTTTTTAGAATACATCGGTTGCTTTTCTATTTAATGCTACAAAAGTAATCAATTTGAAAAAATAGACCCTATTATAATCGACCATGATCGGCAAAACTGTAATAATCATATTCGGTAATAATAAAATGATCCAAGAGTGCAATATCCATAATCTTACTCGCTTCTTTTATTTTTTGGGTAATTTGAATGTCTGCCTCACTGGGTTGTAATTTACCTGAAGGGTGGTTATGAGCTATAATAACGGCTGTTGCCTGCTTTTCTAGAGCTAGCTTAAAGAGCACACGCAGGTCTACGACTGTTCCAGTAATTCCTCCTTTGCTAATATTAATGGTTTCAATCAGGTGATGAGCAATAAAAGGTTCGTTGCGATTAGCAACAACCCCGCGAACGCGATTGGCATTATTTAAAAAGATAGCCCAAAACTCTTCATGGATCAGCTCTCCTATTTTGGGTTGCATCAATTCAAATACATCACGGCTGCAGGTGATTTTAGCTTGTCTTAAAGTATCAGCAACTCTTCGCCTCTGTCCTAATTCTAATGCTGCTACAATAGCGATTGCTTTCGCTTCGCCAATTCCTTTAAAACGCTGTAAACTCGATACCGATTGCTTAGCGAGTTCAGCTAAATTCAACTCATTTGTCTCTAGGATTCTTCGACTAAGATCTAAGGCAGACTCATTTCTATTGCCTGAACCAATTAAAATAGCAATCAATTCGGCGTCACTCAAAGCACTTTTTCCTTTGAGCATTAACTTTTCTCGGGGGCGATCATCTTCTGCCCAAGCGGTGATTGGTTTTCTTATATTCAACATAGTAACAGGTATTAAGTTCTACTAAGCTCCTTCAAAAACCAATCCTCTATTTAAATATTCCGTCTTTTCTACGTGTAAATTGAATGACTTTCATAAAAAAATCCTTTCAGTGAAAGGATTTTAATTACTATATATTTTGTACGTATTCATTTAAATTTAATCCGCCATAATCACCAGAGCTCATAAAAAGAAGTACACTGTTTTTAATATCTAAGTTTTTAATGTAGGCTTTAAAATCTTCTGCATTAGTATAGGTTAATAAGTCCGGTAAGTCAAAGGCAGTTTTCATCTGATCTGAAGTGATCTCTGGCATGCGCTTTAGCTTTAATGCATCTAAAGAATAAAACACTACTGCTTGATCTGCACCTAGCAAACTTCCGTTGTATTCACTCAAGAAAGCTGCATTCAGGCTACTATAGGTATGCAATTCTAAACACGCCAGTAATTTTTTGTTTGGATATTGCTCACGTACTGCTTTCATAGTTGCTTTTACCTTGCTAGGTGAATGTGCAAAATCTTTATACACTACGGTCGAGTTGTCGTCATATAGTTTTTCTAAACGCTTAGACGCTCCTTTAAAACTGGTGATGGCATCAAAGAAATCATCCTCATCGATTCCCATGTTCTGGCACACCCATTTTGCTCCACTAATATTATTGATATTGTGTTGTCCAAATACTTCTAAAGGCATCGGTCCTTCATTCGTAACTAAATAAGCTACCCCGTCGACAATTTCATTCTCTAAAGTTGTATATGGGATTTTTCGAATTGGATTACTGCTTTCTTCTGTAATTTGCTTGACGATTTCGTCTTCTTCGTTGTAGATTAAAATTCCACCCTTGGTAATTTTATCAATGAAGATACGGAACTGTTCTACATAGTTGTCAAACGTAGGAAACACATTAATGTGATCCCAAGCAATACCGCTCAACAAAGCAATATTGGGTTCATACAAATGAAATTTCGGACGTCGATCGATAGGGGAAGACAAGTATTCATCTCCCTCAATGAGGATAAAATCATTTTCAACCGTTAGGTTCACCATGCGATCAAATCCTTCCAATTGTGCCCCTACTAAATAATCTACTTCCACACCGTGATAATTTAACACATGAAGGACCATCGAAGTAATGGTTGTTTTTCCATGGGATCCACCGATTACTACTCGGGTTTTATTTTTGGCATGTTCATAAATAAATTCGGGATAAGAATAGATCTTCAGTCCTAATTCTTTTGCTTTAATCAACTCAGGATTGTCCTCTTTCGCATGCATACCCAAAATCACAGCATCAAGGGCTGTTGTAATTTTTTCTGGGTACCAACCTTCTACTTCAGGAAGAAGCCCTTGCTTGGCTAATCTCGTTTTAGAGGGTTCAAAAATAGCATCGTCACTTCCCGTAACAACATCTCCTTTTGCATGTAAGGCTAAGGCAAGATTGTGCATAGCACTTCCCCCAATTGCGATAAAATGTACGCGCATTATATATCTTTTTTACGTCGATTCTTATTGGAGGATAAAATTACAATTTTATTACTAAAAAAACAGAATACATTTGCGAATACCCTTAGAAAATCCATCGTATCATCTGCAATATAATCTAAAGTTCGCTTAAACGCCTTATGCTAACAGTAGTCATAATCTCAACGAAACTTATTTTCTGCCGCCTTTATTTTTCACCTATATCCTCGCAACTTGACACTATTTTCTATTTCAATTAACATTTGAGACAAAATATATCGTATTTTCGCTAAAATTTTTATAAAATCACCCTATGGAAAATTACACTCCACCACCAGTACCACCACAAAAAAGTGGGAATAACACCCAAGTATTAGGTATTTTAGCTCTAGTAGCAGGTATCATTGCTTTACCATCATCATTCATTCCTTGTTTTGGACTTATTGCACTTATCGTTGCTGTTGTAGCCATCGTATTGGGAATATTAACTATTTCTAGTGCAAAGAAACACAGTGAATCGAAAGGTATGGGAATTGCTGGACTCGTTCTTGGGGCGCTCAGTTTTATCATTATTCTAGCTTGGGGCGCTTTATTTGCTACGGCTGCTACGGCTGCAATTAAAGATATCAATGATATGCAGAAAGAAATGGAAAACATGAGTAATGAGGATTATACACCTTATTCTGATGATGAATATAACGAAGAAGATGATTCTCTTCAAGAGCAAGGAGAAGTATACTATTTAGACGAGCAAGTAACAGAATAAGGGTGAACAACTATAAGATTATTAACTGTATATTTTTTGTATTAATCCTCTGTTTATTGGGTTATATTTTTTTTCTCAATACTACTACCTCAACCGCGTTAAGTATTCGTTCCTCTTGTGAAGGATTGCCTGATACACTTTGTAGAAGCAGAGGCCTAACACGAGATTTTATGTCGTTATTACAAGGAAAAAAAGATTTAATTAATCCTTATAGCTATTCTATTTTTCTCTTCTTTATTTATGTGGGTATTACACGAGGCATACTAGTTTTACTTCCGTTATCCTATTATAAGAAGATACTTTTATATGTAGATCTAACCTTATTAACTCTCTTCTTTTTATACGCTTTTATCCCTTTATTGGGTATTGCTTAAAAATAAAAAAACAGCTTAAGAATCTTAAGCTGTTTTTTTTATGTCTATTGACCAAAAAGGGTCAAAAAAAAAACAGTAGTACAAAATACTACTGTTTTACTCTGTTATTATTTCACAACATTCATTTCGTCAACAATATGTTTTGCATCAGCAAATTTGTCGATAATGAACAATACGTAACGGATATCAACGTTGATTGTACGTTGTAACTGTGGATCGTAAATTACGTCTCCAGCCATTGCTTCAATGTTACCATCGAACGCCAACCCAATCAATTCTCCTTTTCCATTCAATACAGGTGAACCAGAGTTACCTCCTGTAATATCATGGTTAGTTAAGAAGTTTACTGGTAAATGGCCTTGTTTATCTGCATACACACCGTAATCTTTTGCATTATACAAGTCAATTAATTTTTTTGGTACTTCAAACTCTTCATCTCCAGGTACGTGTTTAGCGATTGTTCCTTTTAATGTTGTATACCAGTTTTCTTTTGCATCATTTACTTTTTCGCCTCTTGGTAGATCTTTCACTGTACCATACGTTAAACGCAACGTAGAGTTAGCATCAGGATAATATTTTCCTTCAGGATTGCTTTTTCTAACACCGTCAACGAACAAGCGATAGGCTTTTTGATATTTGTCTTCTAATACAGCTAGCTCATCACTTTTTGCACGGTATTGCTCCATAATTGCTACAGAAAGTTTCAATAGTGGATCTTTAGCAACTGTTGTACTTGATGGATTAGCTAAGAACGCTTCAATTTTTGCTTTGTTTACAAAAACGCTAGTTTCAAACGCTTCGTTCACGAATTTTTGAAAATCTCCTTTATATTCTTTTTGGATTTGAGCAATATAAGGTGCGATTGCATAACCTTCAGATTTTGTAGCATACAATTCTAGTTGTTTCGCTAACATTTCTTTTTCTAATGCTTCATTTTGTCCCTCGTAAATATCATTCACATAGGCGATAAAATCTTCGCGCATTTCATTTCTCTTCTTGTCATCTCCTGCAGCATAAGCTTCTAATCCTCCTGATAAACGGTAAGGTGTAGCAGCTAAAGCAGACGTACGCAATAAAGTCATCAAGTAATTATCATGACGAGCTTTTGTATTCGTAGCTTGATAAAATGCATTGATATCAGCAATTACGTTACCGTATTTTACTTTATTTTCTTTTTTATCTGCCCAATTCTGGAACTCTTTTTCTGCCTTTGTTTTTGTAGCTACTGTTTGGTGTTGATTTAATGCATC
>JASLHL010000317.1 GCA_030152225.1 Flavobacterium sp.
TTTTTTGTGAGCCATGACGTTATAATTTTAAATTGTTAATTACTCAGCTGCTTCAGCTGTTTCTTTTTTAGTCGCTTTTTTCTTTGCTCCACCGAAGTTGATTCCTTCAATTACGATTTGAGTCAAAGCTTGTCTGTGACCGTTTTTCTTTTTGTAACCTTTTCTTCTTTTCTTTTTGAAAACGATTACTTTATCACCTTTAAGGTGTTGTAAAACTTTAGCTTCTACAGAAGCACCTTCTATAACTGGGGCGCCTATAGTAATGTTGTTGTTGTCGTCAACTAAAAGAACTTTATCAAAAGTGATAGTAGCTCCTTCTTCTGTCGCCAAACGGTGAACATATACTTTAAGGTCTTTGCTAACTTTGAATTGTTGCCCAGCTATCTCTACGATTGCGTACATAACAATAAATTATTAATGTTTATTTAAGTTTGCAAATGTACGATTCTTTTTTAATTAGTCAAATGTTTTTTAAAAGAAAAACAGTTAATGGTTGATAGTTAGCGGTTACGGGTTGATGGTTGATTGTTGCTTTTTGTACGGCTTGTCTCATTTAGTTTATATTTTGTTTTGGTATTCGGTGAATCTTCACTGCGTTAGGATTTGTTCTGAGCGCGGTTTATTTCATCTAGTTTATATTTTCTTCTGGTATTCGATGAACCTTTACTTTGTTCGGTTTGTTCTTTTTTACAGGCTATACCGTGAAAAGTGCAAATCGCAAAAATAAACAATTCATGCTGTAACAAAATCCAACTTCGTGCGTCTCATAGTGCTATAAACTAAATTCAAAAACTATAAAATGAAAAGATCACTCTTGATTTTAGGCGCATTATTTTACGGAATGACTGCGTCAGCTCAAAAAGTGGAATTCGAAGAATACACTTTAGATAATGGGCTTAAAGTTATTTTGCATCAGGATAAGTCAGCTCCTGTTATTATCACGTCTGTTATGTATCACGTAGGGGCAAAGGATGAGAATCCTGAGCGTACAGGATTTGCACATTTCTTTGAGCACTTGTTATTTGAAGGAACGAAAAATATCGAACGTGGAGAATGGTTCAAATTGGTAACAGCAAATGGAGGCCAAAACAATGCCAATACGTCGGATGATAGAACGTATTATTACGAAGTATTTCCATCAAATAATTTGGAATTAGGATTGTGGATGGAATCGGAGCGTTTGATGCATCCTATCATCAACCAAATTGGAGTAGATACACAAAATGAAGTAGTAAAAGAAGAGAAGCGTTTGCGTATGGACAACCAACCGTATGGCCAATTGCTTCCTGAAGTGAAAAAGAACCTATTTACGAAACACCCATATCGTTGGGCACCTATTGGATCGATGGAACATCTAGACGCTGCAACATTAGAGGAGTTTTTAGCGTTCAATAAAAAATTCTATATTCCAAATAATGCCGTATTAGTTGTTGCTGGAGATTTTGAAACAGCTCAAGCTAAAATGTGGATTGAACAGTATTTTGGTTCTATTGCTAAAGGAACACCTATAACACGTACAGCTATTCAAGAAGATCCAATCACCAAAGAAATCAGAGCATCGTACCAAGATCCAAATGTTCAAATTCCGATGTTGGTTCAAGCATACCGCACGCCATCAATGAAAACACGTGAAGCACGTGTATTGGATATGATTTCTACTATTTTATCTGGTGGGAAAAGCTCAAGATTGTACAAGAAAATTGTAGATGAGCAGAAAAAAGCATTAGAAATAGGTGCATTCAACTTAAGTCAAGAAGACTATGGAGCGTATTTGATCTTTGGTTTACCTATGCAAGGATTTACAACAGCTGATTTAGTGACTGAAATCGATAAAGAGATTGAGAAATTGCAAACGGAATTAATTTCGGAGCGCGACTTCCAAAAACTGCAAAACGTATTGGAAAATAACTACGTGAGCGAGAATGCTGATTTAGAAGGATTAGCACATAATTTAGCAACTTACAGCTTGCTATACGGTGATACCAATCTAATTAATACGAATATTGAGTTGTATAAAGATATCACGCGTGAGGAGATCCGTGAGGTAGCTAAAAAATACCTGAATAAAAATCAGCGCTTAATCTTAGATTATACGCCAGAGAACGAGACTACAAACTAATGCGAAACAAGACGAAGAAAAAATGAAAAAAGTATATATATATGCAGCTAGTTTAGTTTTTGCTTTAGCAGCTGCTCAACTACAAGCACAAGACAGAAAACAACCAGTTTCAGGACCAGTACCTACAGTACATGTTGGACAACCAACTTCCTTTGTATTGAAAAATGGATTAAAAGTATTGGTGGTTCCCAATCATAAATTACCCCAAGTTTCTTATACCTTAACGATAGATAACCCTTCCATTGTAGAGGGAGAGAAAGCAGGTGTATCGTCTATTTTATCTCAAGTATTAGGAAATCAAACGAAAAAAATGTCCAAAGAACAATTCAACGAAGAAATTGATTTCTTAGGAGCAAATATTCAGTTTTTCTCTTCAGGAGCGTTTGCTAGTGGATTGTCAAAATACAACGAAACTATTTTGGGATTATTGGCGGATGGAGCTTTAAATTCAGTTCTTACACAAGAAGAATTTGACAAGGCAAAAGCGCAAGTAATCGAATCGTTGAAAACAAGTGAGAAGAGTGTAACTACCGTAGCACGTCGTGTGGAAAATGCGTTATTGTATGGAAAGCACACAGCAGCGGGAGAATTTGAAACGGAAGCTACAGTAAGCAACGTTACGTTAGCAGATGTACAAGCGTATTACGATAAGTATTTTTCGCCAAACAGCGCTTATTTAGTGGTGGTTGGAGATGTAGACTACAAAAAAACAGAAAAAGCAGTTAAGTCGTTATTCAACAATTGGAAACAATCTCCAGTTGCCTTTGAAGAAATAGCAACAAATAAAAACGTAGCAACAACGCAAATTGACTTTATCAATATGCCGAATGCGGTGCAGTCTGAGATTGCATTAGTCAATGAGGTGGATTTAAAAATGACCAATGAAGATTATTTCGCTGCTCTTTTGGCGAATCAAATCTTAGGTGGTGGTGGAGAAGGACGCTTGTTCTTAAACCTACGTGAAGCACATGGATGGACATATGGTGCATATTCTTCAATTAGTGTTGCACGTAAATATCCAGGTAAATTTAGAGCAAGTGCATCTGTGCGTAATGTTGTGACAGATAGTGCTGTAACAGAATTTATCAAGGAAATCGAATTAATGCGTACAACCTTAGTAAAGGATGAAGAGTTGAAAATGGCAAAAGCAAAGTACATTGGAAACTTTGTGATGGAAATTCAAAAGCCTGAAACGGTTGCGCGTTATGCTTTAAATAAAGAGTTACACCGATTGCCTGCTGATTTTTATGAAAACTACATCAAAGGTATTAATGCGGTAACAGCAGCAGATATCCAAAAAGCAGCACAAAAGTATTTCTTGAATGAGAATATGCGCATTGTTATTGTTGGAAAAGGAGCAGATGTTGTTGCTGGATTAGAAGGATTGAATAAACCTATGTTCTTCTATGATAAAGAAGCGAATGCAATTGAAAAACCTGTGTTCAAAAAAGAAGTAGCAGCAGGTGTAACCGTACAGACCGTATTAGCAGATTACATCAAGGCCATTGGTGGAGCGGATAAGGTAAAAGCAGTGAAATCATTGATGATTACTAGCGAAGCTGAAGTACAGGGGATGAAGTTAGAAATGGTAAATAAAGTGAAGGAAGGCTACTTGTCTTCAGAGCAAAAAATGATGGGTGCTGTGATGTCTAAGCAAATTATTACACCAAAAATGGGGTATACAGTAATGCAAGGACAAAAATCTGACATTACAGGAGATGAGTTGAAAGAGGCTCAAGCAGAAGCTATGCCATTCGCTGAATTAAAAGCAGATGCAGCAGCTGTATTAACGGGAATCGAATCGATCAACGGTGTAGATGCCTATGGCGTTAAAGTGGGGAACACCACAGCGTATTACGATACTACGACAGGATTGAAAGTGGCTGTTGTTCAGGAAATGGAACAAATGGGACAAAAAATGCAACAAGTCGTTAACTATTCGGACTATAAAGAAGTAAAAGGAATCAAGTTTCCTTTTGTTCAATCGATGAATGTAGGAATTGAAATCGAAATGAAAGTCAAAGAAATTAAAGTTAACGAAGGAGTTTCGGATGCCGATTTTAAATAATCTTTTTAAAACTTAATTATAATTCTTTTTGAGAAGTCGCTATTCTAATCGAATAGCGACTTTTTTTTAGTTAAGGTCAACCGTAACAATTGATTCTCAAAACAAAAAGAGTGAATTGTAAGGAGTGCGCATTGCCTTTTTTTGTATTTTTGTAGAATAAAAGCATTGTATTAATCAATTAGTTAACAAGAACGAGATGAAAATAGTAAAACTAGGATTAGTTGCCTTAATAGGCGGTATCTTTTTAGTAGGTTGTAAAGGCGAAACAAAGACGGCAGAAGGACAAGCGAATGAACAAGTTGAAGCCGTAAAGCAAGTTGAAACAGCAGATACGAATGAGGTAGCAGGTACGATGGAACAAGCTACATTTCAAATTGAAGGAATGACATGTGCTTTAGGTTGTGCTAAAGTGATAGAAAGTAAATTAACGGGATTGCCAGGTGTAAAAGAGGCTACAGTCGACTTTGACAGTAAAACAGCTAAAGTGGTATTTGACGATGCCAAACAAAATGGAGAATCGCTGACTAATACGGTTCAGAAAATTGCAAATGGCAGTTACAAAGTTGAACATTTAGAAGTAACCACACTTTAATAGTTGGATAAAAAAAGGGCTTTCGCTAAAACGAAAGCCCTTTTTTTATGGTTGTATGTGACAATGTCTTTCTTGAGGAAATAGGATGGCGAATGCCTTTACTAATGCCTTGGTAAAGATTAATTTTTCATTGATTTTTCCCATTTTAGCGATTCTAGCATTTGGCGCATATCTTCCTGTATATAATGGCTAGCAGGAAGTATGGAATCAAAGTTGGGTTTAGCATAAAAGTAGAGGGAAGCTACCACGAAGTTTTTGACGCTATCTGTAGCGTAAAATTGTACATTAGTTGCCGCATTACCCCCAACATGATAAAACATACCGAAAACGCGGTCTTTTTCATTGACAAAAGGTTGCTCGACAATTTCATCTGCTTTGATGAAGTGTTCATAGGTTAATTTTTGAGCATCTTTCAATAAAGCATCGAGGTTATTGTCTACGGTTTTATAGTTCATAAAGATCGTTGCTTTCATCTCAGGATAGTGAACTTCAAATGCTGTTGCTTTCAATTCTTTGACCGTTGTGTTTTTGTTCTGGTCGAAAGTGAAGTGATGGTATGAATTCTCGTAGGTTTTGTATTCCTGTTTAGGGTAATTCAGTGCTAAATAAGCATTGGGTTTTGGTGTGGTTTCTTTTTTGCAAGAACCAAGTGCGAGTACTACTCCTAAAAAAGCAACGCTGTAGCGTGCGAATGTTTTGTGGAACATAGGGTTTATTTACTTATCCGATTAAAAAGGCAAATTATCGTCGTTGTTTTCTCCTGGAATAGAGAAGTTATCAATGGCCTTTTTGCGTTCAATTTCTTCTGGTGTAACGGTTCTACTGCTCTCTTTTTTTGTATCAAGAAACATGAATTCCGTTACGATAATTTCAACAATTTGTTTTTGTATTCCTTCTTCCGAGGTCCATTGTCTGGTTCGTATCCTACCTTCAACGTAAATGCGATCGCCTTTAGTAAGGTGTTTCTCACATATTTCTGCTTGTTTATTTCGAACGACAATATTGTGCCATTCTGTAGAAGTGATGCGTTCATTGGTTGTTTTATTGATGTAAACTTCGTTGGTTGCCAAGGGAAAACGTCCAATGCAATTGCCATTCTCAAAATAGTGTATTTTGACATTTTCGCCTAAGTGGCCAATAAGTGTAACTTTGTTTAATGTGCCATTCATAAATGCAAAAATTAGACGGTTAAGGATTGAATAAAGTTATGAATTACAATTGGAAAACCAAATTTATTTAATTCACTCCAAGCGACAGTGTTCCCCTTGAGTGCAGTTGTTTTGACTAACCAAAAGTGAATGTGTAGTTTTTGGTGGGATAGTTGATGAATAATCACTTCTTGTGTGAGCGCTTCAAATTGGATAATAGAGTCAGCGAGGTGGTGTTTTTGTAGGTGTTCAGCAATATCGAAAGGGGTGTTCTCAAAGCGATCGAAAACGGGAAATTGATACAGGTTTTGCCAAATATCCTTTTTTTTACGTTGTTCTAGTTGCGTATTTCCTTGTTCATCTAAGAAAATAAGGAAGTCCATGTATCGGTTTTTAACCTTGGTTTTGCTGAGTTTCACGGGGAGCTTATCGACCTGGTTGGTTTGGTAGGCAACACAGGTGGTAATGAAGGGACAAGGGGTACAATTAGTGCCTTTGGGAGTGCATTGAATGGCGCCGAAATCCATGATCGCTTGGTTAAATATCGCGGGTTGTTTTTGAGAGATTAAACCAGCTGCAACCTGTTGAAATTCTTTTTTTGTTCTTTGAGTAGATATATCAGATGTAATTCCGTAAATTCGTGCGAGAACTCGAAAAACATTCCCATCAACTACAGGAACGACTTCATCATAAGCAATTGAGGCAATTGCAGCGGCGGTGTATTCACCAACGCCTTGTAAGGTGAGTAGGTCTTTATAGGTGGTAGGGAATTGACCTTCAAGTTCAAAGGCTACTTTTTTCGCTGTTGCATGTAAATTTCGCGCACGACTGTAGTAACCTAAACCTTGCCAAAGCAGTAAAACATCATCTTCTTGCGCATTTGCCAGGTCAAAAACAGTAGGATATTGCTGTATAAAAGCCTCAAAATAGGGTAATCCTTGCGCTACGCGCGTCTGTTGAAGAATAATTTCTGATAGCCAAATGGAATAAGGATCTTTTGTTTCACGCCATGGTAAAAAACGTTTGTTGTCTAAATACCAAGCTATTAGTTTGTTAGAGAAAATCATGATTAAAAAGTGTCTGGGGCAAAAATAAACGATATATAATTAAATTTTAATCGATTAAGATTGAATTATTGGATTATAAATTAATATATTTGCACACTCTAAAAAAAACGGACAACAACAAATATAATTAATATCTAAAATGACTAAAGCGGACATTG
>JASLHL010000187.1 GCA_030152225.1 Flavobacterium sp.
CTTGGGCAGTTACAAAACCAGTTGCAAACAACGCCATCAATGGAATAACTTTTCTAATCATATTACAATTTTTAATAAATTTTACTCAATTTTTTATTAAATTTAAACACAATTATCCCATCAAAAACACCAAAAAAACAAATAACCCTCATTTAATCAATGTTATTGTTTTAAATTATCACTATTTTAAATCTTATTTTTGAGATTTTTTCTCAATTTTATCTTCTCAAAAAATGCTTTTATTCAAAAATAAAAGCGGAGCAGGAGTAGAATTATGAGAAATCAAATTGAAAAATGAAAAACCAAATAAGTAAAAAAGAAATATAATAAGTAATTAATACCTAGTTGACACCCAATCCTTTTTTTCGATATCACTAAATAACACCAGAACTAAAATGAAAAACACAAATAATAAACACCTTTTTAGATTCAACTAAACCCTCTCTCCCCTTGTAAAGCTTTGAAAACCATCGATATCATCCTTTTTCAGAATAGCAATAATTACTTTTACTTCTAAAATGGGTGTTTTTTCACTCCTTGAAAAAACAAGAAATGCCCTAAAAAGCATGAACTTTTTAGGGCATTTTATCTACATACTGCGACTATATTAGCTACAACTTCTCGTCTCTAATTTTTTCTATTACTTCTGGATTGATTAAGGTTGAAACATCTCCAAAGTCTTTGGTTTCTCCATCGGCTATTGAGCGCAAAATGCGTCGCATAATCTTACCTGATCTCGTTTTAGGCAAGCTGTCAACAAATTGAATTTTATCCAACTTAGCAATGGGTCCAATGTGACTGCTGATGTATTGGTTGATTTCCTTTTTTACATTCTCACGATCTCTGTATTCTCCTTCTACTTTTAGGGTAATAAAACCGTACAGTGCATTCCCTTTGATGTCGTGCTTATAGCCAACCACAGCACTTTCAGCTACAGCTGGATGTTCATTGATCGCATCTTCGATTGGAGCCGTACCTAAATTATGTCCTGAAACGATCACCACATCATCTGCTCGTCCTGTAATTCGGTAGTATCCCACCTCATCTCTCAAGGCTCCATCTCCTGTAAAATACTTCCCTGGAAACTGACTAAAGTAAGTGTCTTTATAGCGTTGGTGATCTCCCCAAATCGTACGAGCCATGGATGGCCAAGGAAACTTAATACAAAGCGATCCATCAATTTGGTTGTCTTCGATTTCGTTTCGTTTCTCATCCATTAATACCGCTTGGATTCCCGGTAAGGGCAACGTTGCATAGGTTGGTTTTGTTGGCGTAATAAATGGCAGGGGAGAAATTAGAATACTTCCTGTTTCTGTTTGCCACCATGTATCAACAATTGGACATTTTTTCTTTCCTACATGGTCATTATACCAGTGCCAGGCTTCTTCGTTAATTGGTTCTCCTACAGATCCTATCACGCGTAGACTCGACAAGTCATGTTCATTTACATACTTGTAATCTTCTGTCATCAACGAGCGAATGGCCGTTGGTGCGGTATAGAATTGCGTTACTTTATATTTGTCGATGATATCCCAAAAGCGGCTTGGGTTCGGGTAGGTTGGAACGCCTTCAAACATCACAGTAGTGGCTCCATTTAACAAAGGACCATATACAATATAAGAATGCCCTGTAATCCAACCACAATCTGCAGTACACCAAAAGATATCATCATCTTTATAATCGAAGATATTTTTAAAGGAATAGGCCGTTTGTACCATGTATCCTGCTGTGGTATGTACCATCCCCTTTGGTGTTCCTGTAGACCCTGAAGTATACAGGATAAATAACGGATCTTCTGCATCCATCACCTGAGCCACGTGATTCGTAGAAGCAGCGTCTAATAATGGATTTAACCAAATATCGCGTTCTGGCATCATGTCGATATCTGCTTCTGTACGTTGTACAACCAACACGCGTTCAACGGTTGGACATGATTTTAATGCATCATCAATAATCGGTTTTAAGGGAATGCTCTTACTTCCTCTAAAACTTCCATCTGAAGTAATAACAAATTGACAAGCAGCATCGTTGATTCGCTTGCTAACTGCTGAAGAAGAGAATCCGGCAAAAATCACACTGTGAATAGCGCCAATTCGAGCACAGGCCAACATCGCAACAGCTAATTCAGGAATCATCGGCAAATAAATACAAACGCGATCCCCTTTTTGTACCCCTTGTTCTTTTAATACGTTTGCCATTTTACAAACGCGATTGAATAGGTCGTTATACGTAATAATTTGTGGATGTTCCTCTGGATTATTCGGTTCAAAGATTATAGCGGGCTTCTCTCCTCTTTTCGCTAGGTGTCTATCCACGCAGTTTTTTACAATATTTAATTTTGCGTTGACAAACCACTCAAACTTAGATTCTTCCATATCGAACTGAAAAACCTTATCCCAAACTTGGTACCATACAAAGTTTTCTTCTGCTATTTTGCTCCAAAACTTTCTAGGTTCTCGCACAGATTTTTTATAATGTTTAAAATACTGTTCGAGATTCTCTATTTTATAATAACTCATAGGTAGTGTGTGGTTTTGTTTTATTTTATTTCGTTTATTTTACTTCCCATAAAAATAAAGGATTATTAGTATATACCAAAAAACCATACGAACTTTTTATTCCAAATTCGCATGGTTTCTATACTATTGCAATACATCAAATCGTTCTTTCCCTAAAAAAAGAGGATACTATTTGATTTTATTTGATTAAAAATCGAAGTTTAAGCGCTTAGCTTGTTCAAATTCATCTAGAATAGAGGCGATAATTTGAGCTACTGGTTCAATGCGGTGAATTAAGCCTGCCACTTGTCCGGCTTCCAATTCTCCTTCTATTAAATCACCTTCAAACATTCCTTTTTTGGAGCGTCCTTTACTCAAATAGGCTCTCAATTCTTCAGTACTTGCCCCTGCTTCATACAAGGCTTCTATACCCTGATAAAATTCATTTTTAATTAGGCGCACAGGAGCCAATTCTTTTAGCGTCACCATGGTATCTCCTTCTTCAACTTGAATGACTTTCTGCTTAAAGGCTTCATGGGCTGAGCTTTCTGTAGACGCAATAAAACGCGTGCCCATTTGCACGCCATCTGCACCGAGAACCATCGCAGCTAACATGCCCTTTCCTGTTGCAATTCCACCTGCAGCAATCAAGGGAAGCTGTATCTTTTCTTTGACCATGGGAATTAACGTAAAAGTCGTAGTTTCATCTCTTCCATTGTGTCCGCCTGCTTCAAATCCCTCTGCAACAAGGGCATCTACTCCCGCATCTTGTGCTTTTAAAGCAAATTTAGACGAACTAATCACATGTACCACTGTGATACCGTTTGACTTTAAAAAAGGCGTCCATATTTTGGGATTACCTGCAGAGGTAAATACAATCTTGACTCCTTCTTCTACAAGAATATTCATTATTTCTTCTAGGTCTGGATACAACAAGGATACATTGACACCAAAGGGTTTGTCCGTTGCCTGTTTGCACTTTTGTATGTGTGTTCTCAAAACTTCTGGATACATTGATCCTGCGCCAATTAATCCTAATCCTCCCGCATTGCTTACAGCACTTGCGAGTTTATAGCCACTGTTCCAAACCATCCCCCCTTGGATAATAGGGTATTGTATGTTAAAAAGCGAGGTAATGCTGTTTTTTGCCATCTGTTTTGATCTTTCATTTATTCTACTTTCGATATAACACCAGAGCCGATTAATTCTTCTCCTACATGCCAAGATACGAATTGTCCTTCAGTAATTGCCGATTGTGGCTCATCAAAACGCACGTACATGCCGCTGTCCATTTTGTATAAGGTCGCATCTTGTAAGGGTTGACGGTAGCGAATACGCGCTTTTATGCGCATGGTCTCGCCTGATTTTAGCTGTAAATCCTCGCGTATCCAATGAATTTCATGCTCTTGTACCGCTAGTGTTTTATGGAACAACCCTGGATGTGTATTGCCTTGACCAGTATAGATGATATTGTTTTCTACATCGGTAGCAATAACAAATAAAGGATCTACTGTTCCTCCAACATTCAAACCTTTGCGTTGACCTGTAGTGAAATAATGCGCTCCATAGTGCTCTCCTACTTTTTTACCCAGCTCAGGGGTATACTGAAACGCTTTGGCTTCGGCATACAATTCTTCTGCTAGGGTTGTAGGTACTATTCCTGTACGAGCAAAAATCGGTGCATCTTTTGGAATCTCATAGATAAAACCATCTTTGGGTTTTAATTGTTGTTGTAAAAATTCGGGTAAGCGAACTTTTCCAATAAAACACAATCCTTGGGAGTCTTTTTTCTCTGCGGTAATTAAATCTGCTTCAGTGGCAATTTCTCTTACTTTGGATTTGTACAATTCTCCAACGGGAAATAAGGCTTTTGCCAACTGTTCCTGTGACAATTGACACAGAAAGTACGATTGGTCTTTTGACGGATCAACTCCTGCTAATAACTTATATACGGTTTGGGTTGTACCATCTGCAGCAACCACTTCTTCTTCCGCTTTTCTACAATAATGTCCTGTAGCTACATAATCCGCTCCTAATTCTAGTGCAATTTTCATGAAAACATCAAACTTGATTTCTCTATTGCACAGTACATCCGGATTTGGCGTACGACCATTTTCGTACTCCTTAAACATATAATCTACAATCTTCTCTTTATATTGTTCACTTAAATCCACCGTTTGAAAAGGGATGCCTAATTTTTCAGCAACCATCAGAGCGTCATTGCTATCTTCTAGCCAGGGACACTCATTCGAAATGGTAACGGTATCATCATGCCAATTTTTCATGAATAATCCGATCACTTCGTATCCTTGTTCTTTCAATAAGTAGGCGGCAACACTTGA